>JABGRQ010000097.1 GCA_018648225.1 Chloroflexota bacterium | reverse complement strand
AATCCACATAGTAGGGATTCTTCACCCCCTTCGGGGGTTCAGAATGACATTTTTTCCGATGTATTGGTGTTTGAAAAGCACCTATTTTGAATTTTCGGATAAATACTAAAAGCAGTCAGGTTATGACGAGAAAATCACTCCGCATTTTGTATATCGACGATTATCCGCTGGATCGGGCATTGGTGCGCGACGCGCTGGTAGCTGCCTGGGAGGATGTGGAACTCGTCGAGGCCGCCTCGCGTGACGACTTCAATGAGTTGCTTCCAACTGGAAACTTTGATCTGGTGTTGAGTGATTTTAATATTATGGGATTTACCGGCCTGCATGTGCTGGAAGCCGTTCAGAAACGTTTGCCCGGCACGCCGGTGATTATCGTCACCGGAACGGGGTCGGATGAAATCGCCGCCGAAGCCATCAAGCGCGGCGCGGCCGATTATGTGATCAAATCGCCGCAGCATATTCGGCGTTTACCGCATACCATTGAAACAGCTCTGGCACAGAAGGGCCTGCGCGAAGAGCGCGCTCGCGCCGAGATGGCCTTGCGCGAGAGCCAGCGGATGCTCTCTACGTTGATGGGGAATTTGCCCGGTATGGTCTACCGGTGCTTGAATAATACCAAATGGACGATGCTCTTTGTCAGTGAGGGCTGCCTCGATCTGACCGGATACCGCCCGCAAGCGTTGATTGGCGATTTGCAAATCAGCTATACCGAATTAATTCATCCGGATGATCGGCGGCGTGTTTGGGAGCATGTACAAGCTGCCGCGGTAGAAAAGCGCCCCTTTGAAATTGTCTATCGCCTTATCACAGCCAGCGGTGCAGAACGTTGGGTATGGTCAAAAGGAAGCAGTATCGAGATCGCGCCATCACAACCGATGGTTGTCGAAGGTTTTATCACCGATATTTCGGAGTTAAAACGCGCGGAACAAAGCCTGCAACGCAACGCGCATGAACTTCAAACCGTATTTGATACTGTGCCGATTCCGTTAATGGTTTTTGATTCTGGGCAACAGCTTCGGCGGCTGAACCACGCGGCGGAGAACCTTTCGGGTCTGAAAGAAGCCGAAGCGCTGGAGAAATCAATCGGCGAAGTCTTGGGCTGTGTTCACCGCTTCGATTCGCCGCAAGGGTGTAATTTTGGGCCAAGTTGTGAAGCGTGCGAAATTCGCGCAACGGTTGTAGAAACCCTTGAAACCCGTATGCAAATCTCGGGTGTTGAAGCGCAATACCGTACCAAATCGAAAAAAGAACCACAAAGCCTGACGATTCGCTTCAGCACCGGCTATTTTGAGAGCGATAAAAAAGGACATATTGTCATCGCGCTGGAAGATATTACCGAGATAAAGCGTGCAGAGCAAGAACTGCAACGCCGCGGCGATGAACTACAAATGCTGACTATTCGAGTTGCAGAAACAGAAGAGGCGGAACGCCGCCGCCTGGCGCGCGAATTGCACGATCAGGTTGGGCAATCATTGGCGGTGCTAGCGTTTAATTTGAATATTCTCAAGGGCGAAAATATTAAAAGTATCTCTAGTGAAAGTATGTCTCACCTGGATGCCTCGATTGGTATGGTTTCAGAAATTACGCAGGGCATTCGCAGCGTGATGGACGATTTGCGTCCTTCGATATTGGACGATTATGGTTTGTTTGCTGCGATCAGTTGGTATGCCGATCGCTACCGCGCTCAAACGGGGATCCCTGTCCGGGTTATGGGCACCACGCTTGAGCCGCGTTTGCCAATCACGGTTGAAAACGCGTTCTTCCGCATCGTGCAAGAAAGCCTCACCAATATCACGCGCCACGCCGAAGCCACTCAAATCGAAATTAAACTTCTCAACGGCGATAGCGAAATCGTTCTTTCCATTGCCGATAATGGCGTGGGATTCACAATGCCATCTGCATCGGGGGCGGTCGAGCGACGAGGGTGGGGTTTGGTAAATATGCGCGAACGAGCCGATTCGGTGGATGCCCGATTAATAATTGACTCGCAAAAAGGGCATGGCGCTACCATTCGTATCGCGCGTGCAAAGGAGACTGCATGAGTATTTGTGTGGTTCTGGCCGATGACCATAAAGTTATCCGTGAAGGGTTGCGAGCCATTTTATCGGGCCAAGCGGATATCGATATTGTCGGCGACGCATGTGATGGGCTGGCCGCGGTCGAACAAGTACGCCAGTTAAAACCCGATGTGATTGTGATGGATATTAACATGCCATTAATGAATGGGATTGATGCTGCGCGCCGTATCTCGGAAATCCATAATCAAACCCAGGTGATTATTCTATCGATGCATTCCAACAATGAGCATATTTTTCAAGCACTAAAGGCCGGCGCAAAAGGTTATTTGCTCAAGGAATCATCCGGGTTGGAGATTGCCGATGCTATTCGCCGTGTTCATGCAGGCGGACGCTATATGAGCGAGATGATAACAGACAGCATTGTGGAAGAGTATATTGTTTTTCGGGAGAATTCGGTGGTTTCGCCTTTGGAACAACTCAGTGCGCGTGAACGTGAAGTGATGCACCT
>JABGRQ010000096.1 GCA_018648225.1 Chloroflexota bacterium | reverse complement strand
GGTTTTCATACCCGGATTCTACTCTATATCCACACTTCCGCTGATGAATACACTTTTTTAGAAATTCCGTGACCTTTGCTCTGGATAAAGCAGGGTTTATGTAGATGCGAGCGCAGGATTAGCAATGAGGGCGGGCTTCCAGACTGCACGCGCCAGCAAGCTAATCCCCATTAGCACCAGTGCCCAACCGATGAGCAGCATGGGGGTGTGGAAAGCATCACCATAGTTGATGCCACTCAGGGTGTGCGTGGGCGCCATCCAGAGTTGAATGCTTAGGGCCAGACCGCCCATCACAATCGCCGCAAGTCCGCCGCCGACATCTTTGGCGTTGCCTTTGGCTTTGGTGAAATCCACCTTTGCCCACACGCCGGGAATTTTAAAAATCAGGAAAATGATGAAGGTCAGCACGGTAGTATAGACAACGGCATCCACCGGCATGGATGAGCCGCGCAGCGCCCGTGAGGTTGCCATGTGGATCGCTCCGACAATAATTCCCGCGATGAGGGCGATCATGCTGTAGCGATAGGCGTTTGCCCGGCCTTTGATGAGCAAGATCACAGCGCGGATGCCCATAATGCCGATGGCAAGGGTAACAATCACGTAGAGCACATATAGCCATTTGAACGGTACGATCCCGGCCATAGTGTCATATTTTTCTGCACCCAGAGCCACACAAGTGGTACCCACGCCGCCCAGCACGGTGAAGGCTGCCGTCAGGCTCATGAATAAAATGCCGATGAAGCGTAAGAATTTGCCCATTATATTTTCTCCTCATACTGGATTAGATGGATTGTGAAAGTCTGAGAACAGTATATAACTATAGAGGGACAACCTCATAGATGGGATTGTTACTATTCGAGGGTGATCTTTATCCCAGCGCAAAACCGGCCACAAAAGCGGCAGTCATCAAGAGCAGCAGGCCTGGTAATACCGTGAGAATTAAATCTCGCGAGAGAATCGGTTTACCAGCTTTGAGAAATGAAAGCAGCATCCCGCCGATGCCGATCAGCCCGCCGCCCACACCAACCAGAGCGAAACCTCCGCCGGTAACACCGCGTAACGCCAGTACAATCGGTAAACCAAAGATCAGCAGCCCCGAAATGCCGTGGACGATCATCAGAACGATGACAGCAGCTTTGCCTGGGGTTTTGTAGCGCGAAACGATGATAGCCAGCAGGCCCGCAATCGCGAAGATTAAATAGGGGATTGTAAGCGCAGCGAAATATGTTGTGACCAGCCCCAGCGAAAGACTCAACGGAATCAATGTTGAGACAACGACCACCACTGGGCTGTCAAGAGCTTCGAATCCGAGAATAATCAGCAGTAGTCCGGCGACCAATAAAACCCCAAAGGTAATCGTAAAACTGGTCTGAGCCAGCGTGCTGGCGCCTTCTACGCCGACGATGATCTGATAGGCAGCCAGTAGCCCCGTGACGAGCAATAAAATTCGGTCGAGGATGGAAATCTGTTTCATGAAATTTCTCCAATCTGTTATTGAAGTTTGCAAAAAAGGGTGTGTATGGGGCGCAGCGCCCCATACACACCCTTTTTTGCAAATCTTGATTGCGAAGGCGTGCTCCTGAGCAACCAGTTTCATCCAGGAACAGGTCTACTCTATAATGTTACCAATAACATGGAACCGAGCATATACAAGGATGCATATTTGAACAGGCCAAAATTGACGCGCTCGGACGGGTTGACCATTGTGGCGATGGCGAGAACCAGCAATCCGGCGGAAAGCACCGCCATCAGGCGTAAATAGCCCCAGGCCATGCCGATGCCAAGCCCTGCTCCACCCATGGCCAGCGCAGCCAGTATGCTTGAAATGGCGATTACGCCCCGGGTGAACTGGAATCCGTAGGTGGATGGGAATGTTGGCACACCTGCCTTGCGATAATCAGTATGATAGCGGATGCTGAAAGTCAGGATATGGGTGGGAATCCAGAAGAGAATTGCCAGCATCAGGGCGATGCCGATCCAGTCGATGGTGCCGGTGCCGAGGGCGCGCCCTGCAAGAATAGGCATTCCACCGGAAATGCCACCCCACACAATTGACCAGGCCGTTTTGCGCTTCAGCCAAATCGTGTAAACTACCACATCAAAGAACAAGCCTGCGAAGATAATTAGCCCAAAGAGGGCATCCATAGCGGCGGCAATGCCAACCCCGATGAGCGATAACAAAAGACCAATGAGTAAAGCTTCTTTGGGAGTAAGCAAGCCAGCGGGCAGCGGACGTTTTGCAGTGCGCCCCATTTTGGCATCAATGTCGCGGTCGTACCACATATTCAAGATGGTGCTTCCGCTGATGGAGAGAAATAAACTGATTCCCAACCCGAGCATGGTGGGAATGGTCGTCACCGGGCAGCGCGCGCTCATATAACCGGCCAGGCCAGTAGTGAGCAACAGCGCAGTTTGCAGGCTTTTGATAAGGGGCCAGTACAGGCGGAGTTTGGCTTTCAGTGTATCCATAGTGACTCTATTCAGAATAACGTCAGAGCAGTATATCAAAGAATGATTTATCTTGCAGGTTTTCGGAAAGTAGGGATCGGAGGCAACCCCGATCCCTACTTTCCGGATGTGCTATTTACTGATCTTGAACACAGCGGAACCCGACCCCGGGGCTGGTATACGTGGGGGTAGCGTTATTGCGTACCCACAGGCGCAAGTCCATTTCGTAGGTATCTTTTGAACCGCCGCGCATGAACCGGTAATGCATCTCTTCGTAGACGTTGCCGGTCCACTGCCAGACGTTGCCGGCCATATCGTACAAGCCGTAGGGTGAGGCCGAGTCGAGGGTCTGGTAATCGCCATATTTCTGGCCGTTGTAGAAGCCCACCGGGGAGGTACGCGAGCCGTAACTACCCATATTTTCAAAGGGGTCGCGGCTGGCGTAGAAGTTGGCGTTTTCGCGCGCTATTTCTTCGCCCCAGGGGAAGGGACGCTCATCTTCGCCGCGGCCGGCTTTCTCCCATTCCATTTCAGTGGGCAGGCGGGTTTCGTAGTAGCCGCAGTAACCCCAGGCTCCAAACCACGAGACCATTGTCATGGGGTGATTCGCATAATCAGGTTGGGCGCTGAAGGTGGAACCATCAAATTCAACCCGTTGGGAAGGGTCATTCAGCGGGATGAAGATCCAATCTCCCTCTTTGATTTCTTCCTCGTGTTCGGCACCGCGAAATACATCGCCTGGGTAAAAGCCAACGATCTCATCGTCTACAAGTTTGACGGAGCCATCTGCCAGAGCTGCGTTGAGATATTCGGCGTATTGGCTGACGGTCACGTTGGTGACCATGATCTCATAGGCCCCGGTGGTTTCTATATCTTCGTGCTGACCAAAATGGAATTCCCCCTCTGGTATTTGTACCCAGGCATTGGGGTCCACGCCCGTCTCATAGGTGGGCAATGGGGCATTCAAATCTACGGGGGTGCAGGAAGCCAATAAAACGGCAACCAACCCTAAAGTCAGGATGGCGTTTCTCATTTCATCACCTCCTGTGAGAGTTCGTGGTCTATTTCTTCAGTCCATCTTCCTTTTGATTTGAATAAATCGATCAGTCGCCAGCCCAACACAATTGCCAGCAATAACAACAACATTGCCAGACCAAAATCCATAATATACATCAACACGTTGACCAGCGGCTGCTGGACTGCTTCGGTGATAAAGAGCCGTTTCATTTCGAAGATGGTCACGGCGGCGAAGGCGATGTCGGAGAGGACAATCAGGCCCCAGCCGTACCATTGGCGGACTTTGCCTTTCAGGCCGATCATATCGCCGTAATACATCAGGATAATGGTGGCGATGATAGCCGAGAGTACGTGCCAGTGGCCGGTGAGTTCGATGCGTTCTTCGCGGGCGGGCCAAACCCGGAAAATTTCATCCAGGCGGATGGCCATGAAGATGCCGATGAAGCTGGTAGTGAAGTTCATGAAGAGCATTTGCCAGGTGGGGCCGAATTTTAGCGGATCACGCATCATGGCCGAAAATTTCTGTCCGAAGGTGGGTTTTTCCAAATGCGCCGTTCCATCGCGACCGAGTTTCCCCCAACTCCATATCAATAGGAATAGGGCGGCCAGCATTGAGGGGGTCGCGCCGACATAGATGACCATATGGGCGGCAGGCTGCAGCGGGGTAACTACGCCCCACACTCCCAGGTTGAGTACGATAGTACCCAAGATCATCAACGGCATGGCGATCTTGTGCCAGATGCCCTTGAAATTCAGCCAGCGCCCGATGATGAGCGTAAGCATGATGGCGATCAGCGCCAGCATAATATGCAAGTGGCCAATGACCGAATATTCCAGGGTGGTCTTGTGGGGCAGGCGGATGATATTTTCGGCTAGGAAAGTTTCAAACCCATTCCCAAAGAAAGAACCAGGGATTGCGCCAAATAGGGCCGAGAGCACCGTCGTGAGGGCGGTGGCAAAGAAGGCCATGCGCTCCAGGCTGAGTCCCTTTTTGGTGCGGGAATACCCTTTGTCGGCGGTGTAATATTCCTTATTCCAGGGCCATAGGGCGATCACCAGTAGCACTCCGGCGAAGAAGATCAGCGATAAACCGAAAATATATAACCCATGGAAGGCCCAGTTATGGCCGAAATAGGCGAAACTCAGGCCGAAAACCATCGCCAGGATATACCCCACAGTGATGAGTACGCGCACAGCCATTTTGTAGAATTTTTTCATCTCCAACAGGCTGGTGACCATGTAGGTTTCGATGGCGATGATGGCCATAGCAATCGAGTGGTACAGGATGATGATACGCCCTTCCCGCTCGGCCTGCAGCATATCCATACCCAGGGTATGGACCACCACATCGCGCACGCCCAACTCAGCCATCGGGCCAGAGAGCATGCCCCACACCGCGGTGACGATGGCAATCATGGCAATCGCTACCAAAATCAGGCCTTTGGTGGAGCCGAAGAGATAATTAAAACGTTTGGACAGAAATTGCATACGATGATACTCCTTGCTGCAACAAACAACCTGCTCTGTATTGATTTCTTATAGAAGATAACACAGAGCAGGTTGAGAGTCTTTATTAAAAGTCAAATGAGAATAGTAAGTTTTATCCTGCTTTGATATCTCTCACGAAGCCAAAGGTGTAGGCCAGCGTCATGAGGAGCAGCAGGGGAGCCAGGATCATGAGAATGAATTCGCCGGTGAAGATACCAAAGAGGGGCTTGCCCGCTTTGTAAAAGGCCAATGCCATCCCGCCAATGCCGATCAGCATCCCGCCAATGCCCACCATGCCAAAGCCTTTAGGGGCATTCTTTTTTACACAGCGATAAAGCGGCAGCAAGAAAATAATCAGGCCCGCCACACCGTGGAATACCGGCACAGCAATGCTCTTCAGCCCCATGCCGCCGATACTGGTCACGGCAATTGCCAGGAAACCGATCAGCGCAAACCACGAGTAGGCTTTCTTATATTCTGGCAAGAACTGATTCATAAGTCCCATCGAAATATTCAGGGGGATCAGGGATGCAACGGTGAGCACCAGGGGCGAAGCTAAAAGCCCCCAGCCGCCAAAGATTAGCAGCACGCCAGAGACGAATAGGACCGCAAAGCCCGTCATATAATACATATCATGCAGGGCTTTGTTTTTGCTGTAGCGGCCCCAAAACCGCCAGATCAGGTACACAGCCGAAAGGCCGGTGAGAAGAAGAAGAACTCGGTCGAGCATGGTCATGGTGGGACTCCTTAGGAATATAGATTGATAGATAGCAGCAGAGACATTTTCGCCTCTGCACTAATTTTTCCATATTCTATAACCCCCGTCTGTGATTTTAGTCACATTTGAATTGAAATCTTCGCTGGTTGGCAGGAAAGTATGGGGATTGTTTCTCTCATAGTGGTTTTGCTGTCAATTCTGGTTAGCCGTTCCGCCCACCTGATTCTGCTTTGCTTTTCGTTTCTCAATTATCAGTAGCCAGACGATGATAATCCAAACCACTATTCTGACTGTCATGGCGACGATGCTGTCAGGAGCGACGACGCCTCGATAGGCAATCTGCAAGATGAACATCACCACAGTATGACTGGCGAGTGTAGCGATGGCTGCGGGTAAGGCGATTTTTCGGCCTTGCCAGATGAGGATGGATGTAAAACCAACGGATACCAGCCCGAGGATGAAATTGTAAATCGGGAGCCAATCAATTACATAGTAATCCATAGCCTTGCCGAGTAGAACCTGTCCGCCCGCAAAGATCGCCATCGCGCCGATGATAAATGCCAATACGGCAGCCGTTTTGGTACGTTTGGAATTCATTTTGTATTTCTCCTTATAAGGTGAAGCCCCGGGATAATAAACGGTGTTGTTGCTTTATAGGCCAAATAATCATCGCCAAATCTTTTTCCCAGTTCCCGCTCTTCGATGAGCCTGGTATACAACATGATGATACTTGCGTAGATAAAAACCATTATCAATGAACTGATTGAGCCGATCAAGATGCTGATACCCGAAAAGAAGTTGATCAGGCCAAAATAGAGCGGGTTACGGCAATACGAATATGGTTTTTCCACGACAAGTTTTTGTGTGGCCTTCAGGGGCATGGGCGTCCCTTTGCCGATTTCTCTTTGGGCTTTGGTGGACGTTATGACGAAAAATAAACCGAGTACGATTAAGGCTCCCGCGGGTATGATCCGGATGGAAAAACGAAATAACGTTGGTAAGCGCAGCCATGGATCAAAGACAACTTTCGGCAAGAAAAAAAGCAGCGCAGGAAAAAAGAAAAAGAAAACGAAAATTGGGAGTACTTTCGCCAGAAAATCTTTCTCTGGCGAAAGTGGTTGTTTCGATATTTCTACAATATCATCAATAAGTTTCATTGCTATGATCCGGAGTGAACAAGCGCCGCTTCTGCCTTCGCCATTCCGGTTGTTATCTTGCTCCACAAATCCATTGCAACCGGGATAAAAGAGACAACCCACAGCATATAGGCGCTGCCATGCAATAGGCCGCGCACGGGCTGAATGAGGATGCTGGCCCACAAGAGAATTGCTCCCAGGTTTACCAGCCAAAAACTAAGCCAGGTGCCGCCTAATTCGGCACTTTCTTCATTGACGAAAAAGCGCTGGAAGAAATAAGGCACGATAGCATAGCCAAATTGCAGCAACCAGCCATAAATCAGCGCCTGGGGGGTTGTCGCTTCCAGTAATTTGGCTGGTAGGAGGCTTTCAATGCCAAAAATGACAAATGGAGCCATCGACAAGGGGGCAAACAGCCAGAGGTAGGAGACCAGCATTTGGGCCATCCCTGCCGTCCAGGCAGGTTTGTCGCCGCGTAATGGTTTTATGGCAATCACAAGCAGCCAGATATTGGCCGATG
Organism: Chloroflexota bacterium; assembly: GCA_018648225.1. Lineage (NCBI taxonomy): Bacteria > Bacillati > Chloroflexota > Chloroflexota bacterium. The sequence continues at coordinate 20,829 of JABGRQ010000096.1, read as the reverse complement.
TGTGTAAAAGCGCGCCCACTGCGGCCAGAGTCATGCTGGCAAACCACGGGCTGAGGATGAGCGCCAACGCGCCCGCCGTCATCATCCAGAAAATTGGGGTAATGGCTTTGGGGTTAGACAATCTCCGTTTGGCCCATTTCGGGTACAAGTCAACGAAAAATCCCACAAAAACCAGCGACATAAACCCCCAGTTATTGGCATGAATATGCACTTCCCCCGCATCGCCCACAATGCCCAGCGGCCCCGTCCAGTTGGTGAATAACCCTGTTCCCACGAGGATACCTATCAAAAAATAGGCCAGACCGGCAATGTAAAATTTGCGACCATCTGTGATCGTGATTGCTTTTTTGGATTGAGTACGAATGCCGGACATTTGGATTATCAGTAGTGTCGTAGCGATGAAGACCAATGTGCCGCCAGTAATAATCGGAACACTGCTTAACAAGGGAATGCCGATCAGCAGTAGGGCAATCCCTGCATTTAGCGATAGCCAAATATCCCAGCGCATTTTAGGACGTGGCAGGTTATGATATTTTGCTGACAAGGCTGGCATGGCCCCAAAAACAAGTTGGGTGAGTATGCCCAGTGTGATGAAATGGACGCGTAGCCATACCATGCCATTAAACCAGGGCAATATTTGCCAACTCGCGAAGGATGCCGCCAATGCCGCCATGATGGCAACGATAAAATATAAAAATGACATTATTAGATATGCGATCATAAAGCTAATTTCCTGTTATTTGTGCGTATTGTCTGCTGGCTGGACTTGCTTGCGTTTGTTGCGAGCCCATTTTGCCAGATAGGGAATCAGGTAAAGATAGGCCCCGCTAATCGCAAGCAGTAACATCAAGATGGACTGAGCTTGCTCAAGCTGTGGGGGCAAATGTACGGCACCATCACCAGAAAATTTCGCAATCACAGCGAGTGGAATGAGAATTAGCGTCGGCAACGCAATCCAGCGATGGAATACGCGCGTCCATTTGTTAAAAAACTTTTTCATAATAGGTCTCCTGGGTTATTTGGTTTCAGCGATATTGAGCGCCCGTTCAAGCAGATCGAGCAATAATTGTCTTTCTTCAGGGGGCAGGCCAGTGAGCAATTGCTCAAATTTTCTGCGGTGGAAAGCATGCGACTGCTGATGGACTTCCTGGCCTTTGGGGGTCAGAAATATCTGGACAGCGCGCCCATCTTCGGGGTGAGGCTGGCGCGTCAGCATACTTCTTTTTTCAAGTTGACGCACGCTTATACTCACCGTGGGGGTTGCGAGTTTCAGCCCTTCGGCCATCTCCTGAATGCCACAGCCCGGGCATTTAGCTGCATATTCGATCAATGGCAAGTGAGAAGGGGAAACGCGCCCATCTTCTGGATGAGAGTCGTTCGCCCCCAGGCGACGCAGCCGGCTTGCCAGTTTGAGGAACCTTTTTGCTGCTTCTTCAAGATTGTTGTCCATGCTTGCCTCTCGGATTAGTTTTGATTGTTGTTTTGTACTGCTTTCTCCAAAATATTCAAAAATTCGTTTAAGGGTACGCGGTGAATGCGGGCGGCAGTTTTTACAGTAAGTGCCTTCGCCAGGAAAGCGCGCAGCGAATAGCGCCCAACGCGCTGTACGCCGAATACTTCCATAACATCAGCAATATCGCCATATTCTTTGAGAATATCGGATACTCGCGTATCTTCTGTAATTTTCATAGTGATTTCCTTTGGATTACCTATAATATATTTAGTTTGTCAAACTAAATATAACGCATTGTAGATCATGTGTCAAGGCGCGTTGATGGTTCTTACGGGGTGCAAAACACAAAAAGGCACAATAGAATGCCTATCTACTGTGCCTGAGCCAATTTTTCTATGACTTTGTTACGATGAAATTAATCTTTGGTATGGATGAAAGTATCCGTTCCCCAAAAAGTTGCAGGCAAAGATTTTTCTCCACTGCCTGCTGAATAATTCAAATTGAGCAATAATTTGTCGAGAGCTTGATTTTTAGCCCCAATCAGGATGCGCGTGGCGTCGTGAAGCCAGCTTTCGGGCTTGTTGAATGGACATATCTGGATGCAGGTGCTGCAAATTGCGGAATCCGATGGTGACGCGCCAAGACATTTTTCTGCATCGACAGGCCATTTTTCTACTCCCGGGTTGTTGCAGATATTGAGGGGTTCTTGCGTTTGGGATGCGGCTGAGATAGCTTCACCCGGACAGAGGGTGACACACTGATTGCAAATTGAGCAAAATTCAGCCACGCCAAAGTGAATGGGCTGATCGACGATCAATGGCAGGTCGGTGATAATTTTGGCAATTTGCACGCGCGGCCCGTATCTGGGTGTAATCAGCAGTCCATTACGACCCAATTCACCCAGGCCAGCATCGATGGCCATCGGAATGCTCAAGCCAGTCATATCTCCACAGGGAATGGCGTTAAACCCCAGAACTCGAATGAACTCTGCCAGGCTGCTGGCGGTGGATGCAATACGCGAATAACCATTGCCAAAACTGGCAGCGCTGATAGCTGTCGGAGCAGAGGCAATTGCATCTTCGTCGATTTCGAAGGCTAATATGATGACCCATTTCATGCTTTGGGGAATCGCCAATGTTTTACCATCTTCTAAATAGCGCGGACATGCAAAGGCTTCGGGGTCAATATCGCCAGTTCCGTAGGGCAGTTCGAGTTTTTGCGCAATTACCTCCATGACGATTTCGGGCATGATACCCATCATCATTGGCAGCATTTGTGCGACTTGCGAAGCAGGCAGTGTGCCGACCAAAAACGGGCTGGGCGCGCCGGGCGGCAAAGTATCAGGATCAATTTCTTCCAACGTAGTAATGATAAAATCTTTCAGATCATCATCTTCCATGGCTTCCAACGCTGCCAGGATATTTTGTTTGCACACTTCGGGATCTGGAATCTCGATATAATCTGCTGAAACAAAAATAATTTCCCCTTGATCTTCAGGCGAATCGACATCAAATGACCGGCTGTAAATCCAGCGCTCGTCTAGTTCGGCGATGCCAACCATTGAGGCTCCATAGAATTTGGCGGCTTTTTTGATTCTTTGAGTAATATCCTGTTCGGTGAGATGGTCGCGGTTCCAGGTAAGGTTGTACAACTCCGGGCTAATAGGGCTGGAATAACGCGACTCTAGTTGTAGCAGCCCTTTGTGCAAACCGTGCATCCCCGCCCGGGTGCTAAAGGCGTTGGCTGTGATCCAGCTTGCTCCGAGCAGAGCAAATTCTTCTTGTTGGAAACCCGCCTGGTTAGCGTTGACCTTCTCTACATCCGAATCTTGCTGCGCAGCAATTTTCTGCTGAAATTCTATATCCCAGGCCGTGCGTCCCAGGGCGGTGTTTTTGGCATCAAAACGCTGATAAATTTCATCGTTCACCTGATAGTGAGGTAGTCCTTCAGCCCTTTGGCGAATTAAAAAACCGCCAGATTCTGTATGGAATTCTGGATGGGTGCGGACTCTTGATTCGCCGCTGTTCTTTAAGAGTGGCAGCGTAATTGCAGAGATGCCACCCAATTTTAAAAAGTCTCGCCGACTCAAATTATTCTTTTCGGTTTTTGGCATATTTGACGCTCCCGGCATAGCTCAATGTGGTTGGGGGTTGTGTAGTATCGGTTAAGCAACGAGCTTCTTGAAGGTGTGATTTTGTGATTCACAGTGCAGCAAGAAGCTCGTAACAACGATATGGGATACTATGTGGTTTTCGAGGCTTACTCAAGCACTTTTACTGTGAAGAAGCCTTCCAGCGTGTCGGCATTTTCGAGCACGAAGATAGCCCGATCATTCCAGTATTGGACATAATCTGCCGCTTCTTCTTCCGTTGCTTGTCCGAGGGCCATTTTCTTGCCCATTTCGACGCGCTCCTCGCTGGCTGGTGGTTGCACCATCATCAGGTTGAAGTTGACGCTGACGCGCTGGCCGGTGTCGGCACGTTCGAAAATCCATTCCAGCATGGGCGGCGCGGTGCCAACGGGTTCGGCAGTGTAAATCATTTTGTTTTGGCGCACAAAGACATCGTTAACTTTGCCAAACTCGGCCCCAATAAAGCCGGTTTTTGGTGATGCACCAGTGATGTAGGTGATGGCTTCACCAAAAACGCCGATATACCATTCATCTTCTGCCCCGGGAGCTTCTACTAAAATCTGGCCGCGCACGGGAATTTCTCCATCCGGATACAGAGCTTCCAGCGCTTTGCGGGTTATCGTCCATGCGCCGGTGATTGCGCCGCACGAGTGTCCCGAGAGTTTCACCGCTTCTTCATAGGTGTAGGGGATCGCGCCATCGGCCTGACCAAACATTTCCAAATATGGGTCTCTCATCATAATGGGCGGCACTTGTGTAATATAATCTTGCGTCCAAATAGGCTCCGGTTCTGCATCGGCGGCGATGGTTGGGGTGAAAGTCGTTACGGCCAGAACTGCGGTGAATATAACTGCAAGCACAAAAAGTATTTTTTTCATTTTCTTTCTCCTCGGTGAATAAATTTGAACTTCTCCCCTTAGGTTATCTGTGATTACCAGAACTGTCATTGACTTAAGTTTATTTTTTCACAATCCAATACTTCTGGGCACGCGAGTTGGCGGTGTTCAATTTGGTTTCTTTGTCCGACCCGAGTGTTGCAATGAAAAAATCAGGATATGCGGAGTATTTGGCACTCCGCATATCCTGATTAAAATTTGTTTTCCGGGTTGAGTGTTTACTCGCTGGAAGAAGCCCGGCGTTCTAATTCTGCACGATCCAAAATGTGGATTTGATTTTTTTCCAGTTCGATAAGATTGCTTTCTACCAGCCCGCGGAAAGCGCGATTGATCACAACCGGCACAGTGCCGATTCTTGCGGCTATCGCGGCTTGGGTAGCCCAACTCTTGCGGCTAATTATATCTTTCCCGGCAGCTTGTTCGAGCAAAAAACGCGCCAGGCGGCTCTCTACTGGGTGCAGCGATAACTCGGTCACTAAATTCATGGCATATAAAACGCGGCTTGCCAGGTTTTCAATAATCGATTTTGCCAATGTCGGGCAGCGGTCTACCAGATTGAGCAGAATCTCTCGCTGAACGATAACCACCGAAGCATTTTCTAGCGCTTCTACCATGACTACATTAACCCCGCCCGTCAGCACGCCCACTTCGTTAAAAGCATCGCCTGGGCCAACAAAACGAATCACTTGCTCGCGGCCGCTGCCCGATGTTTTTACGGCCCGTAGCCACCCTTTTTCAACCACATATAAACCTATACATGGCTCCCCTTCCATAAAAACAATTTGCCCGGTACGAAAAACTTGCCGAAAACTCGCTGTAATCACGCAGCGCATCGCTGCGTAATCCAGGCCCGAAAAATAGGGCACTTGCGACAAAATGTGAATGAGTTTTTTATCGTGAGTGTTTGCCCTATTGTGGGTATGCGAGGTTGAATAGGCGGTCATTTTGTCATCATCCGAGATGCAATTCAATTGCATCGGGCCGCGCACAGGTTTCGATACATTCCAGGCAGCGGATGCACTCCGCAGAGCGTAAATTTTCGGGGATGGCGGGAATATCGACGGGACATTCAGCTTCGCAGCGCCCGCAGTTGTTGCAACCCCCGGAGTTGGTCGCTATGTGGATGGGGGATATTTTATTGAAGATCGCCAGCGCGGCCCCCAAGGGGCAGAGATATTTGCACGAGAAGCGCTTCACCAGCATCGAGGTCAGGATGAAAACCGCAAGCACTGCCCCCAATAAAGGCGTACTCCACTTAAAACTGAAAATCGCCAGCGCGGGGCAAATACTATGCAAAGGTGGATAGACCGCCATCGTGCTGGCAATCAAGATCGCCGCCAAAATCAGATACTTCAAGTAGCGCAGCCATTGATCGAGCTTAGGTGGCACCTGCAAAGGGAAACGCGCCTGGCTCTGCTTGCCACGGCGGCGATTTGTCTCACCGCTCAAACGGCGCGCCCATCCCGCGAACATATCTTGCAGCGTGCCCAGCGGGCAAACCCAGCCGCAAAATGCGCGCCCAGCCACCAACGACAGGCCGAGCACAGCAATCAGGAACGTGAAATTCATCAGGCTGGTGGTTTTGAGTGTGTGGCCTGTGGCGATATACCCCCACAACGTTTCGATCCCCCCAAAGGGACAAAACGCATCAAAAGCGCCGCCGCGTGAGCCTTCGCCCGGCAAAATATGGCGCAGGCCGAGCAAAAAGGTAATTGCCACAAAAATCGCCTGCATCCAACGGCGCACTTTGGAAAGGTCGTTCTGCTTTGTTTTTGTCGTTTCAGAAGTGGTCATGGTTTAGTGAGCGGGCGTGAATCCCAGTGCAATACCCAAAATGGCAAACACCACCAGCGCGGCAATGATGATAAAGGGGAAATGTTCAGGGTTAATTTTCATAGAAGATTAAACAGTCACGACGAAACCGGGAATACAGGAAATTTTCTTCCTGTATTCCCGGTTTCCTGATAAAAAGGTTTTTTAAGATTGCTGGAATTCAGCCAGCATTTTCTTTGTGCCCGGCAGTAGCATATAAACGAGCAAACCTGTGCTGACCACCGGAGCGACCAGAAACATAGAGAAACGCCCTTTAATCATCACATCGGTGATACCAACCGGGTAGCCACCAAACATCGACATAGCTGCGGCGAAAACGCCCACGGGCAGCGCCCACGCCTTGCCTTTGATGAGCGTAAAGATAAACACCGCCCAAACCGCCGCCCCCCACCAATTGACCATCTGCGACATGCCGTACATGGCGTTGGTGAAGCCTTTAGCCTCGGTTTGAAAGCGCGAAATCGCCCCAACCCCGTCAATGTAGGTCAGCACGTACGCCAATCCGCTGACGAAAGCAAAGGCCATAATTTTAAAAGGCACACCGCCTACGAAGAGCATCCCGAACCACAGGATGAAGGCAATCAGAAAAACCCAGATTGTGGGAGCGGGCAGCCCGATGCTCGAGGGGGGAATCATGGGGAAAAATCCCACCAGAAGTTGTACGGTTGCTGCCACAGTGCCCCAGAACCAGGCCCAATCGGTTTTGTTGATGAAACCATACAGAACAGCTACCCAAAGCGCCCCGGCTGAAACCCCCAGCCAACTTAACGTAGAAAAGGCAATTTGCACAGTGATCGCTTCATCCGGGCGGCCATCGGCAATCTTGCCATCCACGTTTATATTAAAGATACTTGCCATCAAAAATAAAATCAGCAAGCCGGTCAGCATACCGATGATCGCAAGCACAATCCCCAGTTTGTAATTGTTCTTTAGTGCGTTCATATGTCGTCCTTTTACCTCGGACAGGCTTTAAACACCTGTCCGAGGTTTAGTAAATTCAGCTTACAAGGTGTGTTGGTTTTTTCGGGCGTGGCGCCTTGGCATTTAGCACGCGGAAGACAGACTCGCTATCGTTTATCAGCCGGTGAGGGACTTCTGGGTGGATCACAACAAACATATCGGCTTCAATCGCCACTTGTTCGTCTCCGGCTTCAACAATGCCCTTGCCTTCCAATGCATACAGGTACACTGTGCTATAGGTCACATGCAATTTCAATTCTTCACCGGCTTGAAGCAGCAGATGTTCAAATTGTGCCTGATCGCTGATGTGCAGCGCACGCACGCTGATCTTGTGCGGGTTGGGAATTTCTTCCAGGTCAAAGGTTTTTAGAACTTCCATGATTGGCTTCTTTTGCTTGTAGATAATCACGCTTCGGCGCTATCTTCCGTAATCAGGTGCTTTTTGAAGTAGGGAATCATCGTGAAGAACAGCACGCCCAGCGCCAGCAGCGAACCATAGAGATAATCCAGTGTTTTGGTGCGGAAGAATTGCGTGGGGACGTTAATCATGAGGATAGTAATGGAAGGAATGACTGCCATCCACCAGCCTTTGCGTTTGCCCATTGCCAGGAGGGGAATCGACATGAACAGGAAGATGACCGCCACCCAGTTGACTTCGCCAGCCCAGCGGAAGAGCCACCAGGTCCAATCTTCGGGGTAAAAAGGATAGCCGGGGCGGGTTGCCATGGTGCGTTGCGCGCCGATTCCGATGGTGAAGGCATGGGTGGCCAACATACCAATGAATGTAAGCGCACCGGCTTGTACCCACTTGGCGACTCGCTCTCCCTTGCGCAAGAAAATGAAAGCCCAATAACCGGTCAGGCCGACAAAGGCAATGATCATGGGCATTGGGAAACCGGGAACCCAGCTAATATAGGGCAGGAACATAAAAAATCCGCCGATGGAGGGTAGCGCAAAGAGACTCAGAGCAAGCGGATAACTCCACTCAGTGCCTTTTTTGATTTCTAGCGAGATGATAATTAAGGCTGCGCCAGCAGCGAAGATCACTGCCTGCCAAACCGAGTAGAAAAAGTCAAAGAGGGGCAGCCCGCTAGAGAAAGCAGGGAAACCCTTTTCGATATGGGCATTCAGGTGAAACAATACGCGTTCAAGCGATGTTTGCACCATAAAAGGGATGACATATGCCATCACCAGACCAATCACGATGGCGATAATGGACATAATCGTACGATTCTTTTGAGATGTTGCTTGCATGGAATATTCTCCTCGAAAGATAAGTTTGGTGGTTGTGATTAGTATCACAAAGATGACAGAGAAAGTCTTTGCTTTAACGCAAATCTGGGAGTAGAGATTCCTACTCCCAGATTTAATAAGGAGAATGTTGAGCAATCATGCTCCGTGCAAAGTGATTATCTCAAATTTACTCTAGCATGTCTTTGACTTTGAGCAAGTTGCTGTTGGATACTGTGAAGTGAGTTGCTTACTTATTTTCGATCAGTTTTTGCGTACCGGGCAGCAAGAGAACCACCAGCAAGATTGTGCTGATGATGGGGGCGGGCAAGAACATCGAGAAGCGCTGCACTTCTGCAACATTGTGAATGCCCATTGGGTAGCCGCCAATCATCGACATGGTTGCTGCAAAAATCCCCACCGGAATCGCCCAGGATTTCCGCTTGAGAGCCGCGAAAATGAAAATGGCCCAGGCCGCCGCGCCCCACCAATTAACCTGTTGCGACATAATATATACGCCATTCCAGAAGGTATTTGCGGTTTGGACGAAAGCATCCGGGGCCATATATGTACTTTGGAATTTGGAGATCGGAGCGACTCCGTCAATGAAAGTCAATACATAGGCCAGCCCGGCGCTAAATGTCAGGCCGATGAGCTTTTTTTCGATGCCGCCGATGATGAGCATTCCAAACCAGACGACGGCGGCCAGCAGGAAAACCCACAGCGTAGGAGTTGGCAGCCCGCTATCGGCTGCGGGGATCATAGGGAAGAAGCCAGCCAGCAGGAGAATCGTAGCGGCTACAGTTCCCCAGAACCAGGCCCAATCTTGCTTCTTGAGGAAGCCCCACAGGACGGCTGCGCATAGTGCGCCAGCTGCCGTACCAAACCAACCCAAGACTGAATAAACAAGTCGTACAGTATTGCTTTCTTCCCACTCTCCGGCGCCAAAATGGGTATGGATGACGGTGTTGTAGGTGTCGGCCAGGAAATAAAGTGTCAGAAGCCCTGCCAAGATGCCTAAAATGGCTAGAAATGCGCCGAGTTTGTGATTATTTTTCATAGTTGGTTTTCCTTCAAGGGATATCTATTTTGTTCGAACTGTTGAATTTCCGATAATCATAACACGACTAACTTTGTAAAGATTTGCCTTTTAGCAAACAACGACCTTTTATTAACGCCAAAGCGGCATAGCAGTTCTGCTATGCCGCTTTGAGCGCCAGGGATGATTGTGGTGATCGATTTTACCAATCGGGGCGATCTGGAGCAGATCGCCGGACATGATGAATAAAAAAAGTCCGAAACTGTGCAGTTTCGGACTTTTTTGTAATTCTGGAGCTTTGATATTATTTTAAAGGCTCGGCGAGCAATCGTTCTTTAAAGAACGGGATCAACATCATCACGACCAGGCTCAGGCCCATGGCCGCGCCATACAGGTAGTCGAGCGTGGCGTGGCGCACATAGTGCGTGGCTCCACTGACGACAATTGTGATGGCTCCGGCAATCAGAGTCAGGTACCAGCCCGAAAGTTTGCGAGTGCCCAGCTTATAAATGGCGGTAACGAGCAGGCCAAAGGCCACCCACAACCCCAGCCAACCAAAATAAGTGATCGCAATGCCTTCTGCAAATATCGGGCGCTTGGGATGCCCATAAAGAATGCGGAATGCGGCGTGCCCATTGGCGAAGTTTTCCGCAGCGGTGACACCCAGCATCAAGAAAACCAGGAAATCAACCACCTTTTGTTTGAGATCACCTTTCTCGGCAAGCAAAACCGCAAAGTAAGGGATCAACCCGACGGTCATGATCAGCACAGCGGGCGGGAAGCCGCCTTCTTTGCTGCCGACGAAATTCATCCACGGCACAATCATGTAGGCCCCCCCCATCGATGGTATCGCCAGACAGAATAGCGAAAGTCCGCGCGCCCACACTTTTCCATCATAGAGCGCCTTGGCAATTGCCAGCAGCGCGATGCCCGCCAGTACGCTCATGGTGCCCCAGAAAGGATAGAAGAAGCTGACGAGCCATGTGGTGAGGGTGAGCAAAGGCCACGATGGATTTTCCTCAACCTTGAATTGTTCAATGCGTTCGAGTTGGTAACCGAGAATTGGGTTCACCATTTTGAACGACTGGAAAGGTACATACACGATCATGAGAATTGCAGCAAGCAGTACAATTCCAATAACCAGTTTTCGAACTTGGGTACTTGTTTGTTGTGACATGGCATCTCCTCAAAATATAAAAATTGATGAACGTTGTCGGAAAGCGATTCCGACTTGTGAATATTTTCATAATGAGTATACTTATGGAGTGGCTCCCTTGCCTTGACTTTTGTCAAGATGCCTGCAAACTGACGACATCCTATGAATCAACTCGCTCACAAACTATCGGATAAAACGATATTTCGCACATTGCCATTATCTGATCTGGATATGTTGGCATCCAGCGCTATCCGGCGTCCATTGAGCTCGCGCGAGCATCTTTGTTTTCAGGACGATATTTGGCCTTATGTTGTGTTTGTTAATTCAGGCAGACTTCGCTGGGTGATGCTTTCTGCGGGCGGCAAAGAGCATCAATTATTTGCATTACTCCCGGGCGAATTATTCTGGGCACATTCATTTTTCGACGATGCACCTATGCCGGCGTCATTGGTGGCGGGGAAAGCCAGTGTGATCTATTTATGGAGCCGAGATACAATCTTGCCAGTCCTGTACCGCAACCCCGAAGCCATGTTTGGAATCACCCGTATGCTCACAGGAATTATGCGGCGGGCTCGCGACATTATTTATGGATTGGCGTTTCAACCTGTTGCTGGCCGTTTGGCGAATTTTATTATGTCGAGTTTGGATGACCCCGAGCATCCCACGCTGGAACGGGATATGACATTGGAAGATATGGCTGCAGTATGTGCGACCTCCCCCGAGGTGGTTTGCCGTTTGTTATATCAATTTCAAACCGATGGGGTGGTACAAATTACCCGCACCCGCATCACAATCAACGATCATGATGCGCTTAGGCACCTGGCCGATATGGACTAATTATGAATTTATTCGAACATCTTTCCCAGACTTCAGTATTTTCCCACCTTGTGTCACAAGAGAAGCAACACCTGGTTGATATCGCGATTCCCCGCACATTTCTGGCGGGTGAGTGGATTGCTCATTATGGTAGTCAGTGGCCGTATCTCTTCGTGGTGGAAGCAGGCCGGGTATCAGCAGAAAAAGAATCGTCAGGAGGGCGCAGTCTGATTGTGATTGATTTAGGGCCAGGAGAAATATTTTGGGGGACTGGATTTTTCCTCGACCATGCGGAGATGCCGGTTGCCTTGATTGCTAAAGAAGATAGCCGCATTGCTTTATGGTCTCAAGAACGTATGAAGCCAGTTTTATTGCAAAATGGTCAAATGTCCTGGGAGTTAGCGCGCCTGATGGTGCAGCGTATGCAGCACGCCAGCGATATGGTTGAAGAATTGGCCTTTCAACCTGTTACCGGGCGATTAGCTGGTTTACTGCTGGATCGTTTTAACAGCCCTGAAGGTGAAGCCGTGGCACGCAATATGACTCTGGACGAAATGGCCGCACATATTGGCACCACGCGCGAGATGGTTTGCAGGCAGTTATATAAATTTGCAGGCGAAGGGGCGATTCAGATCAATCGAACGGAGTTTCTGATTTCAGATCATCGACATTTAGAGCAGATTGCTGGTCGCAAAGACTAATAAAAAAAATCCGCCGGGTTGCTCGGCGGATTTTTTTGGAATCAGGGTTTCTTCCAGGTGATGAAATCAAAGGCAAAGGTGTTTTGGTTATACAGGGTCACCTGGATCATCCCAGGTTTGCCTAAATTGGTGCGATAGCAGATATATTTTCCGACCAGTGCATCGTTGACGGGTAGCGGATTGTTTGATAACGCGGCGTTGACGCAATCGGAGAATGTGGGGGCGTTGGCGCCCCACAGGGTGAATAATGAGCCATTGCGGGTTTCGAGCTGTTTGCTCGCGGGGTTCAGGCTGATATCGCCTTCTTCCGCTTCGGGGGCGAAAATACCCTCATCGAGGTCGCCAGTGGCAACTACGCTGCCGAATTCCATGCTCCCGCTGACGTGCAGTACGCTGCCATCGGGGCCGCCTGCGCCCAATGCCGTTACGCGAATCTCCACCCAGAAAGCGGTATCAGCATCCTCGCCGAGACCGAAGATTTCGTTCTTGTCGGAACGCAATTTCCAATGCCCCTGATAGGTGCCGTCTTTTTCAGGGGCGGTGAGACGCACTGAAATATCCACCGCTTCGCCGGGTTTCACTTCCCCGCTGGTAAACTGAACCATGGCATCGCCATCCATTTGGTCGCCGTGGTCGAAAATTAGGGCATAACCGCTTGTCCAGGCACAGGTGCCGCTGTTTTTCAGTCGCCAGGTTTTAATGAATTCATTCCCCGGGGTCATCAGCGTGCCGTCAGGGATGGTGGCGTCGCTGATGAATTCAATTTGATTGCAACGTTCATCGGCCTGGTCGGTGGGTTGGGGCGTGGCATTCGCCACAGGCGCGAGCGTTTCTGTCGCCGGGGTTTGTGCGGCGCTCTGCGTGTAGGCGGCTTCAACGGTCTGGGCGGCCTGGGTGTAGAGAGCGCCTGGCTCGGGGGTGTTTGTCCTGTTGCGGCTGAAATTGCACGAGAGCAGAATCAGCATCACAATGGCAACCCACCCCAAAGGGAGTTTGCGATGTGCCTTCATCGGGTCAGGATTTGGCGAGCAAATCGTCGAGTACTTGTCGCGACTTTCCTTCGATTTCCGCATGAAGGCTTTTGCCGCGGGCATCCATCGTTACCACCACGGGGAAATTTTTCACATCCAATACCCAGATGGCCTCAGGGACGCCGAAATCGAGTTTGTAGACACCGAGTACTTTTTGCACCGATTGGGCGATGAGCGAGGCTGCGCCACCCACGGCGTGAAAGTAAACGCCGGGCACTTCCTGGCAGGCTTGCAGAGTTTTCGCCCCCATGCCGCCCTTGCCGATAACGCCCTTGATATTGAAGTGGTGCATCACGTCGCCCTGGTAGGGTTCTTCGCGGATGCTGGTGGTTGGCCCTGCGGCGACGAATTTATAGTCGCCGGTATCCAGACCGGAAACCACCGGCCCACAGTGATAGATTACACCGCCCGCCAGAATAGGCTTGATGGCAGCGTATACTTCAGCGTCGTCACCCTCAGGGGCGCGGTTTTGCTTGATGAAGGTGTCGATCATCCATTTGTGGACGGCGTCGCGCCCGGTGAGCATGATGCCAGTGAGGGCTACTGGTTCGCCAACTTTGAGTTCGCGGATAGCTTCATCTGGGATGGGGATGGTAAGTTCTTTCATGGTGACTCCTTGAGATGACGGCGGTCTGTCGTTCCCTGTCGAGTTAGGGTAAATATTTGGTGACGAGTAAATCCAGCTTTTCCCGCGTTTCGGCAGGGATTCGCTTGGGATCAGTGATGAGCGCGTTGGCAAGCGCCTGCCCGCATTGGCATTGGCGTGCGCTCAGGCTGTGTGCCAGATTGCGCACAGCATCTTGAGCTGTTTTTGTATTTTCGTTGAGCGTTTTAATGACCATTTCGACACTGACAGGCGCTTCGCTGATATGCCAGACATCATAATCGGTGACATGGGCCATCACGGCGTAGCATAACTCGGCTTCGCGGGCGAGAAAAGCCTCGGGGGAGGTGGTCATGCCGATGAGGGACATGCCCCAGGCGCGGAATGTGTTCGACTCAGCGCGGGTGGAGAAACGCGGCCCTTCGATGGTGATGAAGGCGCCGCCCTTGTGGACGGTGGCTCCTGTTTTCTCAACGGCGGTGCGCGCCATTTGGGAGAGTTGCGGGCAGAAAGGATCAGCAACATCGACATGTGCAATCAACCCCTCGCCAAAAAAGCTGCGCTGTCGGTTTTTGGTGAAATCGAAAAGCTGATCGGGAATCACAATTTCGCCAGGGGCATAGTCATCGCGCAGCGAACCGACGGCGCTGATGCCCACCACGCGTTCCACGCCCAGCGATTTGAGGGCGTAAATATTGGCGCGGTAGTTGATCTCGCTGGGCGAGAGTGTATGCCCCAGACCGTGCCGCGCCAAAAAGGCCACCGGCACGCCTTCGAGCAGCCCCACCCGCACAGGCGCGCTGGGTTTGCCGAAGGGGGTTTCGAAGTCATATTCTTGTTGATCTTCCAAGCCGGGCATATTATAAAAGCCGGAGCCGCCCAAAATAGCGAGCGAAGGTTTTTTATCCACGATGATTCTCCGAGATATGATTTCGATGAGAAAATCAGGAAAGAGGCCGAAAAAAGGGGTGATTATTCTTGCGCATCGTCAAATAGCGCCAGATAATCGTCTGCAGCTTTGAGATCGGTGGTGAGGGTTGGCCCGGTAAGAGGATTCGCTGAAGGGTGCATATTTTCCTGGGCGCGCTTTTTGCTATCAGCACCCTGACCGAAGATGAGTGGCACACCCCCAATCGAGATGACATCGCCGGGTTTGAGTAGAGCTTGTTCAACGCGCTTGCCATTCACAGAGCAGCCCACTTTGGAGTTGAGATCAACCAAAAGATAGCGCTGCTGAACATTGCGGATTTGAGCGTGGTGACGCGAAACGTGCGGATTATTGATGATAATTTGATTATCTTTTTTGCGACCGATCGTGATAACAGCTCGGTCAAGCGGAACAATTTGACCGCCGTCGACAATCAGAAACGCAGATGGGGTGGTTTCTTGTTCGGGCGGGGGCGTTTGCACAGGGTCAGGCATACGATTCTTCCTCGGGGCGATTATTCCATGTCTGAATAGAAATGATAGCTTCCCCACATTGTAATATATCCCCCAGCACCAGAACGGTGGGTTCCAGAAGTTTTTCCCGATTGAGCAATGTGCCGTTGGTCGAGCCGAGGTCTTCGGCCCACCATTGCCCGTGATGAAAGCTTAAACGGGCATGCCGTGTGGAGACCGTTTTGGAATTGATAAAACATTCGCAGGTCGGGGCGCGCCCGATTGTAATTTCCGAGGCATGAAACTGTTGCCTTTGCTCTTGCTCACCAATCTGAATTTGGATTTGCAATACCGCCATTGCGGTGACAACTTTATCAGGATGCTGCTGAAGGCCGCGCCACAATAGCCACAATGCCCAACCCAAAAAGCTGTATAAGGCCAGCGCTGCAAGAATGCGGATACCCAGCAATATAATGCCACTCATAATATCGCTCCACGAGTGGGGTGCTCATCATCCGTAGCTGGTTTTGGCAGGTATTCCTGGGTGGTACCTGTATCGATAACTTCGTCTTGCGCGTAAACCAGCGGAACCCCGGCGATCGAGATCACATCTCTGGGGAAAAGTTCGCTTTGCGAAATCGGGTTGCCATTTACCAGAGTTCCCCCGGTTGAATCCAGATCAAAGATAGTGTAGCGGCCACGAGTAGCCCGAAGTTGGGCGTGGTTGCGTGAAACCCGCGGATCGTCAATGACCAGATCATTTTCGTTGCGTCGTCCAATATTAATCACCGATTTGTCGAGGGTGAAAATCTGACTGCCATTCACAATCAAAAAAGCGTTGGGCGGGGCGTTTTCAACACTCTCTTCGGGTTCAACCTGAATGGCGTGAGTTTCCCCGACAGTTTCACCCCTGAAAGCCGTGATAATTTCAATCCCTTCGGTTTCCAAATTGACGAGTTGCACCAGATCAACAATTGGGGGGTGGCGGAATGCTACTCCGGCTTGTTCGGCTGCCTGGGAGAGAACGTCGCTCATTTCGCGTGTAACCGGTTCGGGTGCAATTTGCTGCAAGCTGTGCTGGGGGTGCGTGCGGATGTGAAAGATATCGGGCGCGGTTAAAACACCTTGTTGCTCAATGATTCCGGTTTGCAGCGCAGCCATCAACTCGTCAATAAGTTTTGCTTTGTCGAATTGTGCCGGGAATAATCCGGCAATCTTTCCCTCAATCAGGGTTTGCAAACGCGCTTCAATTTGATTTAGTGTCTTAACGATTGCACTCATGGGAAAATAACCTCCCAATTATTATAACCGAGCGCCCGCGTTTGTTCACCCATAAAGACCTCCGAGATTTTCTGACAGAAACGCCGAAATCAGCAGGAATTTGGTGAAATCTCGGAGGTCGATAGCAATTAAGGTATACTGAAATTATGCCTGAACACACTGCCGGATACCGTGAAATCGAACACACCGCCGATTGGGAATTGCTCGTCTGGGCGCCCGATTTGCCCGCGTTGCTGGAACAGGCTGCCCGCGGCATGTTTGCGCTTTCACAGACAGAACTGGCCGAGGGGCTGCGTCGCCCGATAGAGTTTGAGCTTCCTTTTTCAGATCGCGAATCCCTGTTGGTGGACTTTCTAGCCGAGTTGTTGTTTTTTGCTGAAGAGCAAAATCTCGCCCCGGAGCAGTATCAACTTAATTTTGACGGAATCAACCTGAAAGTTAGTCTCGCCGCCGCGCCGATTCTCAGTCAGGCCAAAGAAATCAAAGCAGTAACGTATCATCGGCTGCAAATCCGCGCAACAGAAAAAGGCATTGAAGTAAATATTGTGTTTGACGTTTGACGCTTCTTGGAGGTGGATTATGGTGCAGATGCGCGATTTGAAAAAGATTAGCGACTACGAGTGGGAGATTCCGGTCTCCTTTCGGGCGGATATGCGCGTTCCGGTGCGGATTTTTGTCTCGGAGCGGCTACTCACCGATGCCATGCGCGATAAATCGCTGGAGCAGGCTGTTAATGCGGCCACGCTGCCGGGGCTGGTTGGGCATGTGACCGTGATGCCCGATATGCATCAGGGCTACGGTTTTCCGATTGGCGGCGTGGCGGCCACGCGCTACCCCGATGGTGTCATCTCGCCCGGCGCGATCGGCTACGACATCAACTGCGGCGTGCGCCTGCTGGGTTCACAGATTGAACACGAAGCCGCGCGCCCCTATATGGATGATTTAGCCACCGCGCTGGATAAAAACTGCCCCAGCGGTGTGGGGAAGGGTGGGCATTTGAAATTGAATGAAAAGCAATTGGAACGCGTCTGCACCGAAGGTTCACGCTGGGCGTTGAGCAAAGGCTACGCCACGCGGCAAGATGTGCGCCGCACCGAGGAAGGCGGCCAATTAAAGGGGGCAGATTTTCGCAAAGTGAGCGCGCGTGCTAAAAAACGCGGCCTAACGCAGATTGGCACTCTCGGTGCGGGCAATCACTTCATCGAAGTTGATCTGGTCGCCGAAATCTACGACGACGAAGCGGCGCTGGCGATGGGCCTGCACGAAGGGCATCTGGCGCTGCAAATTCACTGTGGATCGCGCGGCTTTGGGCATCAGGTTTGCTCGGATTATGTGCGTGAATTTCAGGGTGCGGTTAAACGTTATGGCATCCAACTCCCCGACCGCGAACTCGTCTGTGCGCCGATGAATTCCCCGGAAGGTGAAGCCTATTTGGGCGCTATGCGCTGTGCGGCGAATTATGCCTTTGTCAATCGTCAGGTGTTAGCCCACTGGGCGCGTGAAGCCTTTATCGAAGTACTGGGCGGACGCGTGAAAAACCCCAATCTGTATCAGGTCTATGACATCGCACACAATATGGGCAAACTCGAAACGCACGATGTTGAAGGTCAGCGCATGAAAGTGTGTGTGCATCGCAAGGGTGCCACGCGCGCCTTTGGCCCCGGCTATGAAGGTTTGCCCGAAGAATATCAACAGATCGGCCAGCCGGTGCTGGTTCCCGGCAGCATGGGCACGTCTTCGTGGGTGTTGGTGGGCACTGATGGCAGTATGCAGCGCTCGTTTGGCTCTACCTGTCACGGCGCCGGGCGCACGATGAGCCGCAGCAAGGCTAAAAAAATGATTTGGGGAGAAGACCTGCGCAATACACTGGAGAAAGAAGGCATTCGCATTCGCGCCGGTTCGATGGCCGGACTGGCCGAAGAAGCCCCCGCGGCCTATAAAGATGTGGATGCGGTTGTGGATACTGTCACTGGGGCGGGGATTGCGAAGAAGGTGGCGCGGCTGGTTCCGTTGGCGGTGGTGAAGGGGTAACAAACAAAAAAATCCCCCGGAGTTTGAAAAACTCCGGGGGATTTTTTTGTTATATCATCTCGAAACGTGCCTGGAAGAAGCGCAGATATTCGGGTTCGTAGACCATCTTGAGACCTTTGGTACTCTCACGTTCGTCAAAGATGGCTTTGATGCTCTCGGCGACCACATCCATGTGGGCTTGTGTGTAGACGCGGCGCGGGATGGTCAGGCGAGTGAGTTCGAGGGCGGGATAGCGATGTTCGCCCGTTTTGGGATCACGCCCGGCGCTGACGACGCCGCGCTCCATCGAGCGCACGCCGGAATCGAGATAGAGTTGGGCGGCTAAAGTCTGAGATGGGAATTGATCCTGGGGGATATGCGGGTAAAAACGCTTGGCATCGAGGAAGATGGCATGTCCGCCAATCGGCTCGACGATGGGGATGTCCCAGTCGAGCAGCAGCTTGCCGAGATAGCGTACCTGACGCACGCGCGAGGCTACGTGGTCATCTTGCACGCCTTCAGCGATGCCAATGGCCAGAGCTTCCATATCGCGCCCGGCCATGCCACCGTAGGTGTGCAAACCCTCATAGACTACGACCATGTTCCTTGCCTTCTCAGCCACACCGGGATCATTCACCGCCAGCCAGCCGCCAATATTGACCAGATTATCCTTTTTGGCGCTCATCCAGGCCCCATCGGTATAGCTGCAAAATTCGAGCAGAATCGCGGCGATGCTTTTTTCGGCATAACCGTCTTCGCGCTCCTGAATAAAGAAAGCGTTCTCGTACATGCGTGTGGCGTCGAGATAAACAGCAATACCGTGCTTATTGCAAAATTCGCGCAATTCTTTAACATTCGCCATGCTGACCGGCTGCCCGCCCGCCATGTTGACCGTACCGGCCAGGCTGACGTAGGGGATGTTTTCGGCGCCGACTTTATCTACGAGGACTTTCATTTTCTCGAGGCTGACATTGCCCTTGAAGAGATGTGGATCAAGTGGATCGTGAGCTTCGTCAATGATGACATCCACAAAGGTACCCCCCGCCAACTCTTGGTGCAGGCGTGTGGTGGTGAAATACATATTGCCGGGGATGTAGTCGCCCTGTTTGATGATGGCCTGACTGATGAGATGTTCGGCGCCGCGCCCCTGGTGGGTGGGGACAATGTGTTTGTAGCCGTAATAGGTCTGAATGGCTTCTTCAAGATGGTAGAAGTTGCGGCTTCCGGCGTAGGCTTCATCACCGAGCATAATACCCGCCCATTGACGGTCGCTCATGGCGCTGGTGCCGCTGTCGGTGAGCAGGTCAATATACACATCTTCGGAGCGCATCAGGAAGGTGTTGTATCCGGCTTCGGCGGCGGCTTTCTCGCGCTCGGCGCGTGTAATCATGTGGATGGGTTCGACCATTTTAATTTTCCAGGGTTCAGCCCAGGATCGGCGGCCAAATTGCTGGCCCATTGTACGATATTTGTGTTCGGTCATTTTTCCTCCGATGAGTTTTTGTGATTTTATCTGAACCACGGAGACACAGAGTTCACAGAGATGGGTTTTAGGGAACACGGAAAAATTCTCTGTGTTATTGTAAAAAAAAACTCCGTGACCTTCGTGTCTTCGTGGTAAATCAAATTTCAAGTGAACAGCGCAGCAGTTATTTCAACGGTAGTATCGTCGTCGCTTTCGTTTCGCGTAGCACCAGGCTGGTGTGGATGCGCGCCACGCCAGGGATAGGGGTCAGGCGGTTGACGAGAAAATCTTCCAGATCGTCGGTGTTGTGGGCGACGACTTTGAGCAGGTAGTCATAATCGCCGGTGACGTGGTGGCATTCCAGCACTTCGGGCATTTCCTGCAACGCTTCGTGAAAACCCGTCACCTGATGAATTTCATGCAGTTGCAGGCTAACGCTGACAAAACAGAGCATATCGTAGCCAACTTGCTGCCGGTCAAGCAGAGCAGCGTAGCCTTGAATAATGCCTGCTTCTTCCAGCCGCCGCACGCGCGCAAGCGTCGCCGGTGCAGAAAGGTTAGCCCGGCGAGCTAACTCGGCGTTGCTGATGCGGGCGTCGCTTTGCAGTTCGGCGAGGATGATTTTGTCAATATCGCTGAGAGCTTCCATAATTAATAATGTAGCTGAAATTAGGAAAAAAGTCAACGATTATTTTGTAATTTATCAAAAAATACTAATAATCGAAACTTGTGAGCCCGAATTTCTACTGTTAATTTTGCTGCGGTATATATTGAGTACAAATGTCATGAAGTGTATTCATCAGCGGAAGTGTGGATATAGAGTAGAATCCGGGTATGAAAACC
>JABGRQ010000095.1:2177-4682 GCA_018648225.1 Chloroflexota bacterium | reverse complement strand
CAGGCATACGAAATCGTTTGCGTGGCCTTGGAGCCGAGTTGATTTGGGTAGATATTGGGCATTTTGAAATCGCAGATAAACGAATTGAGGAACAACTTGTTGAAGTTTGGGGTTCAAAATGGGTAGGCGGTGCCAATGTGCGGCGAGCGTATGGCGATGCTCGGCGAGCTTCGTTATTAGAAATCGGACGTGCTGAAGCTGAGGCGGGTATTATTATGAGTATTCTGGAAGCTATTGGCGATTTGGATGAAGATACTTCTCATGAACGCATTCGTACCATTATTTTGACGAGAACCGCCCAATTATTAGACGGGATGTCTGGAAGTGATTTATCTATGTGGAGGGGGATGCAACCACCGCGCGAATTGCCTCCGCCGCGTGGGTGATTTCTCCGGGGATAATTAAATGACAAAAGAGCTAAAATTCACGCTCGAAGAAGCGCACAAAAACCTGAACAGAGATTCTGAGAGTGCGGTTGGCAAAACCATTAAAAAAATGCTTTCAGAGATTGACGAGATGATAAAAACACAGAAATTCTCGTCAGCCTGGGCCTATATCGAGCAAACGATCCGGGTTTGCGATAACTTTGGTGTCTGTGCAGAAATGGCTGAGGCGCGTGTGGAATGTGCTTGTGATATTTATGAATTGGGGTATTTAGAACGGGCTGTGGAGTATTTAAACCAGGCTATCGAGCGATATTGCCCCGATCAACATGGGACTGCAGTGACATTATGGATTTTGGGATGCATCTACTGGGAACTTCCTGCTGAACGCGATAATGCGATTAATGTATGGCGGCGGAGTCGAAGCATTATCCGCAGCCTTCTAGCCGATGATTATTTTATGGCTTCTGAGAAAAAAACGTGGTACGAGGAGCGATATGAAGAAATGGGGTTTGATCTGGAAAAAATGACTTTTCAGAGCGAAAAACCCGCCGTTGCGGATAAGCGAAAAAATACCGATGCGCAAGATGCCGAGCAGGCTTCTTCTGCTGCAGATTCTGATGCGGCTGGAGATGAAGCTTGGCCGAGAAATAAAGCTCCACGAGGTAAAAATAAACAATCATCAAATACCCGTCTGAAGAAGGCATTCCTAAAATGGTGGCCGGTTTTGAGTGAAATTCCGGCGGGCATTCCCATCGGACTTCTTTTGGATAACCCAGAATACTGTAGCAATCTTGAGGTTGGTCAACTTCAAATTGATGATCTTCTGTATCAAGTGCATGATATTCATGGCGAATCCGCCTCGATTGCGATTGATCTGCGGATAAATTATTTTGTGTTGCGTGTTACGGGCGATAGCATGAATAAGGCCGAGATCAACGATGGCGATTATGTCTTGCTTCGCAGTGGTGATGCTGCCAACTCAAATGATATTGTGGCGGTTGAAATTCACGATGTGGATGCGCAAAGTACGTTGAAACGATTTATTGTGCAAGATAGAAAGTTTATTTTTCGCCCCGAGAGCCACAACCCAATTCATCAGCCTCACGAATTCCGAGAAGGTGATGATAGCGAAAAGCAATACCTTATTCGCGGTTCTGTGGTGGCAATATTGAAACCGATTGGTTCGTAATATAATTAGCCGTATGAATACACAAAAATACTTTGAATATGCCCCTGAAGTTTCGAAAGCCAAACAGAGTGCTGCACCGCTGGTAGCGTTGGAGACTACGGTGCTGACCCACGGTTTGCCTTACCCGCAGAATGTGCAGTTAGCGCAGAATATGGAACCCGAAGTTCGCAAGCATGGCGCCACCCCGGCGACGATTGGTATTTTGGATGGCTTGATTCATGTGGGCATGAGTGCAGACCAAATTGAGCGTATGATTAATGCCAAAAAACTACGAAAAATCAGCCGCCGCGATTTCGCGCCCGCGATTGCCCGTAAAGAGAGCGGGGGCACGACCGTAGCAGGCACGCTGATTGCCGCACACGCCGCGGGGATACCAGTCTTCGCTACGGGCGGCATTGGCGGGGTGCATCGCAGCCCGGCTTTTGATATTTCTGCCGATTTGCCCGAACTTTCGCGCACGCCGGTGATCGTGGTTTGCGCCGGGGCCAAGTCGATTTTGGATTTGCCAGCCACGCTCGAATATCTTGAGACCGCGGGCGTGCCCGTGGTTGGCTATCAGACGGATGAGTTCCCGGCGTTTTTTGCGGCATCCAGCGGATTGCCGGTGAGCGTGCGTGCGGACTCGCCCGAAGAAGTCGCCGCATTGGCCGATGCGCACTGGTCCCTGGGGATTGGCAGCGCGTTGCTCGTGGTTGCGCCACCCCCGAGCGAGTCCGCTTTGCCTGCCGGGGATGTGGAAAATGCCATTGCGCAGGCGCTCCTTGAAGCCGAGCAGCAGCAGGTGCGCGGTCAGGCCGTCACCCCGTTTTTATTGGAACGTGTGAGTGAACTTACTGGAAAAGAAAGTCTCGAGACTAATCTGGCGTTGCTGCTCAACAATGCCCGCATCGCGGCGCAAATCTCGGTTGCGTATGCGCGTTTGAAAAATCC
>JABGRQ010000095.1:0-2077 GCA_018648225.1 Chloroflexota bacterium | reverse complement strand
ACAATGCCCGCATCGCGGCGCAAATCTCGGTTGCGTATGCGCGTTTGAAAAATCCTCCTTTGCGTGCATAAAATACTTTAAAGAATCAAAAAAGGGTAACGTGTTTTATGCGAGACCCTTTTTTGATTAATTGTCTTTGGTCGGGGTGGGCCAGCGTGTGATCGTTGCGCTGGGAGTGATGCGGGTGGCCGTAGGCCAGCGCGTGATGGTTGGGATGGGTGTTAGCGAGGGCGTGACAGTTACTGGCTTGGGGGTGTCGGATGGGGTAGTCGTCGGCCAGGGTGTGTTGCTCGGCGTGATGGTTTTGCTGGGTTTGGGTGGGGTCGCGCTAGGGCTTGGTGATGGCGTGCTCGATGGACCAAGCGTAACTGTATGGGTGAGAGTACTCGTTGGCGTGTGTGAAGCTGTGACCGAGGCGGTGGTTGTTAGCGTCGGCGGCTGGCCTTCAACCACAAATGCACCGACGACAACCCAATCGAGACCGATGAACATTTGCACCTGGTATTCGCCGGGTAGCCAATCATTGGCATTGGGCGTCCACTCCGAGAAACCAGCGCCCCCCGTGCCCCATTGCCATGGACTGGTTTCAAAGTGGATCAGCTCTCCATCGCGATACCAAAGCGCAGTCCACTGGGTGCCCTCTGCCATGCCGTCATAGGTGAAATAGGCAAACATCTGCCCAACCGGATTGGGAAAAACTTCTGCAGGCTGGATGGGGCGATAGAGCGAATCGACGCCCTGATTGGTGAACTGCAATTTGCTAAAGATGACATCTGCAGGCGGGGTGAGTTGACCTTCGAATTGGGCTTCAATCGCCAGGGGGATGTGTGGCGTGAGTGTCAGGGTGGGGGTGTTAGAGACCTCGGGGGTGTACGTGATGCTTGGGGTGAGTGAAATGGTTGGGGTTTGTGAAATCGTTGGGGTGAGCGTGATGGTGGATGTCAGCGTTGGGGTGATGGAAGGGGGAAAGAAACTGTAGGCTGCAGGTTCGGCATAGGCATTCAGCACCCAGGCAAGAGCAAGCAACATGGCGAAGAGCAGTAGCTGCCGCCAGCCCTTGACAATTCTTTCGTAGCGCATACGGAAGTATGGGATGTGTCGGCCTCTGAATATAGAGTTAATTCCGCCGATTAGCGCGATAACAGCAAAAAAGAGTGACAGACCAACGGCCGTCAGTACGGCGGTACGGATATCTAATTCAGGAGACATAGCAAGTGATTATATTCGCGCTATTCAGTGGCGACTGGATTTTCAAGCGTGCCAATTCCTTCGATGGTTACTTTGACGCGGTCGCCAGATGCCAGCGGACTGACCCCCGCGGGGGTTCCGGTGAGCAGTAAATCGCCGGGTTCGAGGGTCATCACTGAGGATGCAAAGGCTATCAGTTGGCGCACTGTGAAAACCATATCGCGTGTAGATGCCATCTGGCGCATATCATCGTTAACATGGCAGGTGATTAAAGCATCGGAAGGATCAAAATCGGTCGTTATCCAGGGACCGATGGGGCAGAAAGTGTCAAAGCCTTTGCCGCGCGTCCATTGCCCATCGCTAAACTGGAGATCACGCGCGGTGATGTCATTGGCGATCGTGTAACCCAAGATATATTCGTGAGCCTGATCGGGGGTTATGCGGCGGCCCTGACGACCAATCACGATAGCCAATTCGGCTTCGTGTTCAACCCGCTGCGATTGTGGGGGCAAGAGAATTGTATCGCCCGCCGCGATGATGGATGATGGCGGTTTTAGGAAAATTAGCGGAACTTCTGGTACTTCCGCCTTATGCTCTGCGGCATGGGCGGCATAATTGCGACCGACGCAGATAATTTTGCTGGGTTGTACCGGGGGCAAGATGCGCACATCTGCGAGCGGAATACGGGCTTCGCTGCGCTGAAACTCACTGAAAACACTTCCGTCAATGGAGCCAATTTTATCGTCGAGAACCCAGCCGTAGCTGGTGAGGTTGTTTTTGGTTTGGTATCGAATAATTTGCATAAATAAATCTCTTGGGTGCTATCTTCAATTATGACCTTATTTTTGTGCAAACAGACGGCATATCTATTTTTTAGTGCAAACAGAAG
>JABGRQ010000094.1 GCA_018648225.1 Chloroflexota bacterium | reverse complement strand
CCTACAACCTAGCGGTTAACAGCCGCCCGCTCTGCCATTGAGCTACCGAGGATTGCGCGGGCAGGATTATATAACCAAGCCATTTGCATGTCAAGGAATTTTTTTGTTGTTATAATCAACCAGACCATTTTTGTTCCAGGCGGACATCAGGTAAATATAAGGAAATCACAAAACCATGCAATCGCATCCTTCACAATTGCGCTTCGCCAAAATTGCCGAGTTTGTTCGGGATCGCCTCAACCATATGGAGCAAAATAATCCCAGCGAATGGCACAACCCCAGATATCGCTGGAACCATACCCTGCGCGTGGCTCAGTACGGCAAGCAGATCGCTACAGAAGAAGGCGCGGATGTGGAACTGGTCATTACCGCCTGTCTCCTGCATGATGTAGCCCACTTTGACCCAATGGAGAATCACCGCGAGCACGGACGCATCGGCGCAACCCTCAGCCGCCCCTTGCTCGAAGAACTTGGTTACAACCCCGAAGAGATCGACAATATTTGCTACGCCATTGCTTCCCATGTAGATGGCAAATCTGATTTCGAGCATCCACACACCCTCGAAGCACAATGTCTGACCGATGCCGATAATATCGACCGTTTTGGCGCTTACCGCATCCTGCAATGGTGCGCCCCGGAGATGGATGATTTCGGCGTGCTGGCCGAAAAACTGCGCAAACGCCTCAAGCAATTGAAAAAATATCGTGAAGCCGACCAGATCATGGAAACATACACTGGCGACCGGATGTTCAAAGAGCAGGTTGAACGGCAGATCGAATTTTTTGAAGCGCTTATTCAAGAATATGCGCTCACGCAGTTGCCGAAAATTTAACCCGAATTTCAATAAAACCCGCGCACCCTATTAATGACTGATTCCAAACTCACCTCCAGCCAACTCGACGTCATCGAAGCCCCTCTCGATGCGCGCATCTTCCTCGACGGCCCGGCGGGCAGCGGCAAGACCACCGTCGGCGTGGAGCGGTTGATGCACCTGCTCGATTCCGGCGTCCCAGGGGATGAGATTTTGCTGCTCGTACCGCAGCGCACGTTAGCTGCGCCGTACTACGAAGTGCTGCAAAGCCCCCAGGCCGCCCCTGGCGGCAGCGCCAGCATCCTGACCATCGGCGGTATCGCCAAGCGCATGGTGGAACTTTTCTGGCCTTTGGTCAGCGAGCAGGCTGGTTTCACCCACCCCGACCGCCCACCCACTTTTCTCACTCTGGAAACCGCCCAGTATTATATGGCCCATCTCGTGCGGCCGCTGTTCAGCCAGGGCCTTTTCGAGGGGATTACTATCGAGCGCAATCGCCTGTATAGCCAGATCGTTGATAATCTCAACAAAGCCGCGCTGGTCGGCTTCCCACACATCGAGATCGGCCCGCGGCTAAAAAGTGCCTGGGCCGGCGACTCCGGTCAGGCGCATATTTATGAAGATGCGCAAACCTGTGCCAACCTGTTCCGTGAGTATTGTCTGGAAAATAACTTGCTCGATTTTTCGCTGCAACTCGAACTTTTCACACAACATCTTTGGCCCGAAGCGCTGTGCCGTGATTATCTGATGAATCAGTACCGGCATCTAATTGTGGATAATCTGGAAGAAGATGTACCCGTAACATTTGACTTGTTGAAAGAGTGGGTACCCGTTTTCGAGTCGACGCTGCTGATCTTTGACCTGGGGGCTGGCTACCGCCGATTTTTAGGAGCCGATCCCCAAACCACATCCCGGTTAAGCGAGTACTGCGACACACGAGTTTCCTTTCTCAATTCATTCATTCTCAGCGAAGAACTCTCGTCCTTAGGCCATGCTCTCTCAGTGGCAATCCTGCCCGAGCAAGAAACCGCTTCCGACCTGCTTCCCGGCGCGCAATTCTCAATTCCCTATTCCCCGCTCCCTGAAACGCGCTACTATCCCCAAATGCTCAACTGGATCAGCGATCAGATTGAAGCTCTCATCGAGCAGGGCACACCCCCCGGCGAGATTGTGGTGCTGGCTCCCTACCTGAGCGATTCGCTGCGCTTCTCGCTGGTCGAGCGGCTGGACGGGCGCGGCATCCCGACCTATTCACATCGCCCGTCGCGCTCCTTGCGGGATGAGCCCGCCACCCAAACCTTATTGACGCTGGCTGCGCTGGCGCACCCCGAATGGACGTTGCTCCCCTCGGCGTTTGACTTGACCTATGCGCTGATTCAGTCCATCGAAGGCCTGGATTTGGTGCGCGCCCGCTTGCTGACCGAAATCGTCTATCGTAAAGGGAAATTGCTGCCCTTTGAGCAAATCCGCCCCGAGATGCAGGAGCGCATCACCTACAAGCTGGGGTTGGCCTATGATGGCCTGCGCGCCTGGCTGGAGGCTTATATCCAGGGGACGTCTGAAGAGTTAGACCATTTTCTTAGCCACATCTTCGGCGAACTGCTCTCGCAAACGGGCTACGGCTTCCACAGCGATTATGACGCCGCCGAAGTAGCTGCCAACCTGATCGAGTCGGTGCGCAAATTCCGCTGGGGCGTAGGGGAGCGTCTGGAAATTGAAGGCACCCCGCTCGGTAAAGAATATCTCGAAATGGTCAAAGACGGTGTAATTGCGGCGCAATATCTCTCGCCCTGGCAAACCGAACCCGAAGATGCCGTTTTCCTGGCTCCGGCGACCACCTTCCTGATGCGCAACCGCTCCGCTGCCTATCAATTCTGGCTCGACATCGGCTCACGCGGCTGGCACGAGCGCATCCGCCAACCCCTGACACACCCTTACGTGCTCAGTCGTCGGTGGGATTTAGCCCGTCCGTGGAGCGACCTGGATGAACTCGAAGCCAGCCGCCAATCGCTGCATACCCTGGTCACGGGGCTGGTGCGCCGTTGCCGGGAGGGCATCCTCCTGGGCATCAGCGAACTCGGCGAGCAGGGCTATGAGCATAAGGGGCAGTTGATTAAGGCACTGGATCGAGCTTTGCGGAATATTTGAGAAAATGTTGAAGGTTACAGGTTATAGGTTGAAAGTTAGAACCTGTAACCTTCAACTTTCAACCTATAACTGAAAATAATGACTGAATTCACCCCTCGACCTGCTCAAGAAGCCATCTTGCAATACCGCCACGGCACAATGGGCGTTTCGGCTGTTCCTGGCAGCGGCAAAACATGGACGCTCTCGCGCTTAGCCGCGGATTTAATTAGAAGTGGCGCGCTCGAAGAGAATCAGGAGATTCTAATCGTCACGCTGACCAACTCCGCCGTGGATAATTTCGCCGCCCGGATTGATGGCTTTCTCTCCGAACAAGCCACGCGTCCGCTGCTACCCTATTACCGCGTGCGCACCCTGCACGGGCTGGCGCATGATATTGTACGCGAGCGCCCCGAACTTGTCGGGCTGGATGCGGCTTTTCAAATTATCGACGAGCGCGAGGCCGACCGCATCCGCAAGCAGGTTGCCAACGCCTGGCTGGATGAGCATCCCTTTGAGCTGGATGAGTATCTCAACCACGAGTTAGACGAGGGCAAGCTGGATTGGGTGCGGCGTGAAAAACTGCCCGTCTTGATGCAGGGCATCGCCATGAGCTTTATCCGCACGGCTAAAGATATGCAGCTTGCCCCCAATGATGTGGCACAGCAGCTTGAGAGCCTCCCGCTGCCCCTACCATTGGCTGAGATGGGCGCGGCGATGTACCGCGATTATCAGCGCGCCCTGGCCTACCGCGGGGCGGTCGATTTTGACGATCTGATCCGCCTGGCGCTGATGGCGCTGCACGTGGATGCCGATCTCCTCGCCCGATTGCAATTCCAGTGGCCCTACATTCTCGAAGACGAAGCCCAGGATAGCAGCAAACTTCAACAGGACATTCTGGCGCAATTGGCCGGGCCAGCTATGAATTGGGTGCGCGTCGGGGATCCCAATCAGGCCATCTTCGAAAGCTTCACCACGGCCAATCCGAAATATCTGCGTGAATTTGTCGCCCAGGCCGATACCCGGCGCGATTTGCCCAACTCCGGGCGCTCCACGCAGAGCATCATGGATTTGGCGAATTACTTGATCGACTGGTCGCAGGCCGAACATCCCGTGGAAGCTGTGCGCAACGCCCTGGCAGAGCCGTATATCGAACCGACCCCGGAGGGTGATCCGCAGCCCAATCCGGTGGACCAACCCGAAGCGATTCACCTGGTCGAGAACAAATACAGCGCCGATGCCGAAATCCAGGCCGTGGCCGATTCGCTGGAACGCTGGCTGCCGGAGCATCCTGAGGATACCGTGGCTGTGCTGGTGCCGCGCAATACGCGTGGCTTCTTGCTCAACGATGAGTTACGCAAACGCGGCATTGAGCCAGTGGATAATCTGCTGCGCTCATCCAGTTCCACGCGGCAGACAGCAGGGGCGCTGGGCAATATTCTGGCCTATCTCTCGGACCCCGGCGCGGCGCGCAAGATGGCAACCGTCTACCGGGTGTGGCGGAGGGCAGAACGCGAAGACGCGGATACCTGGGCAATCGTCGAAGCGACGGCCAAAATCCTGCAGGGCTGCGCGCGCGTGGAGGATTTTCTGGCGCCCGCTCCGGGCATGGATTGGCTGGATTCTCTCCGAGATGAACTAGACCCCATAGAACTGGATCAACTTAACGAATTCCGGAGCGTCCTGCGCCATTGGCAGAAAACCATCGAGCTGCCCATTGACCAAATGATCCTGACTCTCTCCCAGGAAATCTTCACTGAACCCAATGATCTGGCGATTGCCCACAAACTGGCCGTGCTGCTACGCCGTCTGCATACAACGAACCCGGAATGGAATCTACCCGAATTGACCGGGGAGTTAGCGGTAATTGCCAAAAATGAGCGCCGCTTCCTGGGCTTCAGCGACGACGATTCGGGCTTTGACCCGGAAAAGTACCGCGGCCGGGTGGTGATTGCGACCGTGCATAAGGCCAAAGGGCTGGAGTGGGATCGGGTGTATTTGATGTCGGTCAATAATTACGATTACCCTTCGGGGATGGCCTATGATAACTATATTTCGGAACGCTGGTTTATCCGTGACAGCCTGAATCTGGAAGCGGAGACGCTGGCGCAGTTGAAAGTGGCCTTTGGCACTGATGCCTACGCGTGGTACGAGGCGAGCGCGCCCACCGAGGCGGCACGCCTGGAATATGTGCGCGAGCGCCTGCGGCTGCTATTTGTGGGCATCACGCGGGCGCGGCGTGAACTGGTTATCACCTGGAATTCAGGACGCAATGGCGAACAGCAAGCGGCAATTCCGCTGGTGGCGCTGCAAGCGTTTTGGGAGCAACAAAATTAATCAGGAAACCAGGAAGCCTAGAACTTTTCCTGCTTTCCAGACTTCCTCATAAAATAACATGACGTTACCGAAAAATTTTCAATTCAGTCAATCGAGTCTGCAAGATTATGTGGACTGCCAGCGGCGATTTCAGTTGCGCTATATTCAACGCCGCGCCTGGCCTGCGCTGGATTCCGCTCCGGCGCTGGAAAGCGAGCTATTCATGCAGCGCGGGGCGCAGTTCCATCATTTAGCGCATCAGTATTTTCTCGGCATCCCGACAGAGAAGTTGGCGCGACAAATCGAGGGGGATGAGATGCTGGAACGCTGGTGGCAAAACTTTACAAACCTTCAAGGCTTTCAAAACCCTGAAGGTCTGCGGGCGCGTCCCGAAATCAGTTTGTCGGCTCCATTGGGGGAATTCCGCCTTATGGCGAAGTATGATTTGATTATTATATTCCCCTCACCCCCGGCCCCTCTCCCTGAGGGAGAGGGGGGTAAAGCCACCATTTTTGACTGGAAGACCTCGCGCAAACGTCCTAAACGTGAGTGGCTGGAGAAAAAACTACAGACGCGAGTGTATCCCTACTTGTTGACACGGGCGGGAGCGCAGTTAAACGGTGGGCAGCCGATTGCCCCGGAACAAATCGAGATGATCTACTGGTTCACGGATTTTCCCGATCAACCGGCGCGCTTCAGCTATAGCGAAGAACAATTTGCC
The DNA here is from genome assembly GCA_018648225.1 of Chloroflexota bacterium. Taxonomy (NCBI): domain Bacteria; kingdom Bacillati; phylum Chloroflexota; species Chloroflexota bacterium. The sequence continues at coordinate 24,708 of JABGRQ010000094.1, read as the reverse complement.
ACCGATGAAGCCTATCTCAGCGGGTTGATTGGTGAGATCAAAAGCCGGGGGGATGATCCTGCGCATCTCACCGAGGACGAATTCCGCTGCAATTACTGTCCCTACCGTTCGTTGTGCAGCCGCGGCGACAAAGCCGGGGTGCTGAACGAGATGGATGAGTTTAACGAACCAGAAATAGGGTTTGAATTAGAACTGGATTTTGAGGGGATTACAGAAGTCGAATACTAACGCGAAAACGCGGAGAGATCATACAAACTATCTCTCCGCGTCTCTGCGTTGAATTAAGCGGCGGCACTACTCCCACGGCGGAACCATGTGCGCCATTCTTTATTCTCCCAGACTACTAAAATAGGGGCAGCATTGAAGATCGAAGAATATGTTCCACTAAAAACGCCGATGAGCAGCGTGATGACGAAGTGACGGATGGTCTCTCCGCCAAAGATGCTTAAGGCCAACAATGTCAACATCACAGTAAGCTGAGTATTGATTGAGCGCGCCAGGGTTTGCACGATGGATTGATTTACCAGGGTTTCATAGGGCATTCGGCGGTATTTGCTCGAATTTTCGCGGATACGGTCGAAGACAACAATGCTATCATGCACGGAGAATCCAATCACCGTAAGCAAGGCCGTCAGGAATAGAGAATCTACTTCCCAGCCCAGGAATTTTCCAAAAATTGCCGCCATACCAATTACCAGAGCGACATCGTGAAGCATGGCGATAATAGCGCTTACCCCGTAGCGAATAGCATGGGAAACGCCGCGGAAAGCATACGTGATATACAGCATAATACCTAACGCGGCCAGCGCAACTGCACCCGAGGCGCGCGTTGCCACTTCTTTACCAACTGTGGGACCAACACTATCAAACCTCAATACGGTAATCTCTCCAAATTCATCACGCAACCCGCCCAATATCTGATCGCGCGCCTCGTTATCGAGGAACTTTGAACGCACCACCAAGACATTATCGCTCGAGGTTTGTACGCGAGCGTCACCAAAACCTAAATCTGAATACAGGGCAGATACAGCCTCGGAAGAAGGTGCGGTTTGGGCAAATTGTACTTCCAGAAAACTTCCTCCAGTAAAATCAATCGCCAGAGGCAGGCCCCACAAAATTAACGCAACGATCCCCGGCAAAATAATCACCAGGGAGATCGCAAAGTATACATATCTACGTTTTACAATATCAATCATGATTTTTTCTCCCATGCGCTTAGCTTTATAAACCAAACCATTCGTGACGATCCGAGAGTTTGATATTATCCATCACAATATGCAGGTAGGTACGCGTGACCGTCACCGCCGTAAAGAGGCTGACGCCAACGCCGAGCGCAAGCGTAACCGCAAAGCCTTTGATAAGGCTGGCTCCGAAGGTGCTGCCAAACCAGAATAGAATCGCACAAGTGATCAATGTTGAAATATTGGAATCACGAATAGAGGGCCATGCCCGATTCCAGGCCAGGTCGATGGCATAGTGCAAGCTCTTGCCTTGCTTCAGTTCTTCTTTCAGCCGTTCGAAGATTAACACATTCGCATCGACCGCCATCCCAATACTCAATACAAATCCGGCAATACCCGGCAATGTTAGAGTCACAGGGATGAGTTTGAAGAGCGCAAAGGTCAGCAACGCATACGTAATCAGCGCGAAATCGGCCACAACACCCGGCAAGCGATAATATAAGGCCATAAATAAAATCACAATACCCATTCCAATCGCACCGGCTTTTAAGCTTTTCTGCAGCGAGTCTTGCCCCAATGTGGGGCCGATGGCACGCGTTTCAATCACCTTCAGGGGAACAGGCAACGAGCCATAGCGTAACTGCACCGACAATTTATTGGCTTCTTCTTGATCAAAGTCCCCAGAAATTAAGCCACTTCCACCTGTAATTGGCGTGTTGACACGCGGAGTTGAAATTACAGTTTTATCTAAAACAATCGCCAGGTATCCACCCACATTATTTGTGGTGTAGTCGGCAAAGAGCTTACCCCCCTCGCTCGTCAACTCAAAAGCAACTTGATATTCCTTGAATTGGCTAATCGTCACGCCCACTTCTTTGAGATCAGCACCGGTCATAATTGTATGCCAGATTTGCTGAATCTCCCCAAAGCTGGCATCTGCATCTCCCGGCTGAGAAGCATCCGCGTTGCCGAGTACAAAATCGGTTTGGATAATTGTACCGGCTGGCACCGGATCCATGCCCATATCCACAAATTCGAGCAAACCGGTTTCTTTCAGCGTGCTCAATGCCTGCTCCGGGTTTTGTTCGCCAGGCAGTTCTACCACAATACGGCGCTCACCGGCTTTCTGCACTGTGGCTTCGCCAACGCCCAATAATCCATTGACGCGATTTTCGATGATCGTGCGAGCCGTATCCATAGAATTTGGGTCAATGGTCGCATCTGCTGGCACATCGGCCTCTAGCAGGGCTTGCACGCCACCTACTAAATCCAAACCTAGATGGGTGAAGATTTCGCGCCCCAAAATCGTGGAGTTTTCTGTTACCACCACCCAAACCGCCCCGGCCAGTAAAACGAGTATGATGACAAAGAGTCGATAATATCTTCGTTGTTTCATATTTCTCCTTTCGTAAGAAATAACTGTTACATTCGTTATGATCAGAATTTTCTGATCCGCAAAACCAAGCGATTATACTCCTACCATGAATCCATGTCGAATATTCGCGCGATGAGTTTTATAAGGGTAAAATCGGCTATAACTAGAGGTAAAATGAAGCAGCGCCAAAATGGCAAACTAAAGCAGGCTTCTGTTATGACAAATCCACAAATACATACCCAAAATGGGGGGGCGTGGAGGGAGTACCCAAAGACGACGGTACCCGATGCGCTGCAAAGTGCCATCGGCGGGCACCCGCTCGTAGCGCAGACTCTCACCCGGCGCGGCATCACAGATGTGGATGCGGCGCGCGCCTTCTTGGACCCCGATTACCATATTCCAGCCTCGCCCAGCGAACTGCCCGGCCTGACCCACGCCGCCGATCTAATCGAGAGCGCCATAGCCACCGGAGAACATATTCTGGTATGGGGTGATTTTGATGTGGACGGGCAAACTTCCACCACGCTGCTGGTCGAAGCCCTAAAAGAATTGGGGGCGCAGGTGAGTTACCACATTCCGCTGCGTGCTACCGAGGGACATGGCATCAAGGTTGAAGTTCTGGATAAACTCATCTCGGCTCCACCCACTTCCAACTTCCCGCTACCTACCGTACTTCTTACTTGCGACACGGGCATCGCTGCCCACGAAGCAGTGAATTTCGCAAAAAAATGCGGGCTCATTGTGGTCATCACCGATCATCACGACTTACCGCCAGAACTGCCAGACGCCGATGCTATCATCAACTCCAAAATGGCGCCAGATGGACATCCACTTTCAACGCTGCCGGGAGTAGGGGTAGCGTACAAATTAATTGAAGAACTTTATGCACGCACAGGAGACAGTCACTTTAAAAGTGACTGTCTCCTCGATTTGGTAGCCCTCGGCATCGTCGCCGATGTGGCCTTGCAAACCGGAGATGCGCGTTACCTGCTGCAACGCGGTTTGAATATCCTGCGCCGCACGCCGCGTCTGGGGCTGCAAACTTTATTCGAAAACGCCGAAATCATCCCCGATCAGATCGACGCCGGGCAGATCGGCTTTGGCATCGGGCCGCGACTCAACGCCCTGGGGCGGCTCTCGGATGCCAACCCAATTGTCGAGTTCTTCACCACAGACAACCCCAGCCGCGCCCGCGTCATCGCCACTCAGTTAGAAGGCCTCAATAACAAACGCAAGCTGCTCACCGAGCAAATCTACCAGTCGGCTATCAGCCAGATCGAGACCGATCCCAACCTGCTCGATTTTGCTGCCCTGGTGCTTTCGCATCCCCAATGGCCCGCCGGAGTGATCGGGATCGTTGCCAGCCGATTGGTGGAACGCTTCCATATGCCAGTGGTGCTGCTCTCTTCGCCCGATGGCGAACCTGCGCGCGGCTCGGCGCGCTCGATCGAGGGGGTGCATATCGGCGGGGCGATTGCCGCGCAGGCCAAGATATTACACGGCTTCGGCGGGCATCCGATGGCGGCGGGACTCTCCCTCGATGCAGAACGCATCGCCGATTTTCGCCGCGGGTTGTCGCGCACCATCCGCGAGAAATACCCGCTCGCTCCCACGCAGCCCAGCCTGACGATAGATGCCTATCTGCCGCTTGGCGAAATCACGCTCGAACTGGCCGATGATCTCAGCCGTCTGGCTCCGTTTGGGGCTGGCAATCCTGCGCTTATACTGGCTACACGCAATCTTAAATTGGTCAATTCGACGCTTATCGGACGCGATAAAAGCCATCGGCGGCTAGTGGTGGAAGATCAGGCGGGGAACGTGCAAGATATTGTGTGGTGGCGGGGGGCAAGCGAAGAACTGCCCGAGGGCGAATTCGATGTCGCCTACACGATTTCAACCAACACCTTTCGCGGCGAGCGCCGTCTGCAACTCGAATGGCAGGGCTTTCATCCGAGTGCGGGTGCCAGCCCTGAGGTAGCGCCGGAAGCTTTCCCGCTGGAAGTGCTGGATTACCGCCGGGAGCAGCATCCGCTGCCTTTATTGGATCAACTCAAAACCGAAGGGAATTTTAACCTCTACACGGAAGGAGAAGCCAAACGACGCCTGAGTGGGCACGATCGCAACGAGTTGGCACCTGCCGAAATGCTGATTTTGTGGAGCGCGCCGCCCGGCCCGCGGGAGTTATCTGCAATTCTGGCTGCTACCACGCCCAAGCGGATTGCGCTCTTTGGCATCATTCCCGACCTCGACGAACCTGCTGCCTTTCTGACGCGCTTGGCCGGGTTGGCCAAACATGCTTTGCGCGCCAAAGCAGGCCGCGTGGAATTGAGCGTGCTGGCCGCAGCAATGGCAAGCCGCGAGAATGCAGTGCATCTGGGGCTGGCCTGGATGGAGGAGAAGGGGCATATCCGCGTGAAGGGGGAAGCCGGGCACGGAGAGTTGCAACTGAGCGCGGGCAACGAGCCAGGACACGCGCTGGAAGATATTGCCATGACGCTCAAGGCTGTGCTGGATGAAACCGCCGCGTATCGGGCATATTTTAAGGAAACCAGTGTAGACTCATTCGAGCAGCATGTAGAAACCGCAGATCAACACAAATAAACGTAGCTGAGGTAAAAAGTAAGCACTCATCAGCGTGTATCTGCGTTCATCTGTGGATGTTTCTGATAGGAGTAAGAGTATGACAAAAATTCGCTGGGGATTGCTTTCCACAGCCAATATCAACCGGGCGCTGATTCCGGCTATCCGGGCATCGGCGCGCGGGGAGCTAGTCGCCGTCGCCAGCCGCGATCCAACCAAAGCCGAGGCTTATGCCCAGGAATGGGAAATTCCCCAAGCCTTTGGCAGCTATGAAGCCATGCTGCAATCCGGGGCGGTGGATGCGGTCTATATCGGGCTGCCCAATCACTTACACGCTGAGTGGACCATCCAGGCCATGCAAGCCGGTTTGCATGTACTCTGCGAGAAACCCTTCGCGACTTCGCTGGCAGAAGTGGATGCCATGATCGCTGTCAGCCGCGAGACCCGCATGGTGTTAGCGGAGGCCTTCATGTATCGCCATCATCCGCAGACCAAACTCGCCGGGGAATTGGTACGTTCTGGAAAACTTGGCAAGGTCACGCTGCTGCGCGGGGCGTTTGATTTTTATCTACCGGAAACGCAGCGCCAGCCCGACAATCTCAATGTGCGCCTGGTACCCGAATGGGGCGGCGGCTGTCTGTGGGATGTAGGCGTCTACCCCATGAGTTTTGCCCAGTTCATCTTTGGCGGGACACCGGAGTGGGTTTTTGGCACGCAACAAATCGGGGCGAGTGGCGTGGATGAAGTTTTCGCCGGGCAAATGGGGTATGCAGATGGCAGGCTGGCGCAAATATCAGCTTCGTTCTGCACGCCTTTCCACACATTTATCGAAATCGTCGGAACCGAAGGACGGCTGCATCTCAGCAAGCCCTTCGTCGGGTTGGATGAGGGCCGAGTGATGACGTTCACGCCCAAAGACGGCCCAGCCGAAGAAATTCCGGTGCCAGAAAAAGCATTATACTTGGGCGAAGTTGAAGATATGCACGCCGCCATTCTCGACGGCGCGCCGAGTTATTTGACGCTCGAAGAGACTCGTAATCATGTTAAAACTATTCTGGCATTGTACAAGTCGGCGAAAACCCAAAGCATAATTCAACTTTTATGAGGAAATCAGGAAGCCATGAAGTTATTCTTCCTGATTTCATGGCTTCCTGATTCAACCCTATCATGACATCTTCACCACCGATTGCATCCATACTCATTGGTAAACATATCCCCCACCGCGTCTTCCAGCATGAATCGCCACCACGCTCGGTGGAAAAAGCCGCCGAAGTACGCGGCCAAACTCCAGATCAGGTGGTGCGCAGTATTCTCTTCCGGATGGCTGAAGATGAGTATCTGATGGTGTTGATGGCCGGGCCGGAGCAGATCGATTGGGGCGCGCTGCGGCGTTATCTGGGGGTTTCACGCATCACAATGGCAAACAAGGATGACGTTTTGCGCGTCACCGGTTACCCTATCGGAGCTGTGGCTCCCCTGGGGCTGCCGCGGCCAATCCGCATTCTGGTGGATGATGGCTTGCTGGCGCTGGACGAAATCTCGCTCGGCTCCGGGGTGCGCGGCACGGCAATACTGATGCAGGCAGCAGATTTATTAAGCGCGATTGAAAATTATGAGATCGGAAAATTTGGGCAAGTTGAAAGTTTGTGAGGTTGGATATGCGAGTTTTTGAGATCATTCTGGTAATTATTTTGACTATACGCATCATCAATCATTCCGTTAGGGATCAACGGCTGCGGGATGGGTTGACGCTGGCGGCCTTCGGGGTGATGGCATTGCATTTGGGCTTGGAAGGCTATCGCTGGCAAATGCTCCCGCTCTACGGGATCGCCCTGGGGTATACGGCGTTTGCCCTTTGGCGGCTGCCCGCCCGAAGCGAGTCTGAACCTCCAAGTCGGGGCTGGGGATTAACCCTCGGGATGTTGATTCTGCTCATCGGCGCGCTTCTGCCTCCTGTCTTGCTACCGGTTCCGAAAACGCCCGCGCCAGGCGGCCCTTACCCGGTGGGAACACTCACCGTGATGCTGGTGGACGATTCGCGCCGCGAATTTTATTCAGACGATCCCACTGAGCCGCGGGCAATTATGGTACAAGTCTGGTACCCGGCGCAAACCACAGGCGGCAAGCCTGCTGCCTGGATTGATTATGCAGATGTATTTGGGCCGGTAATGGCGCAGTATTTGGAATTGCCGGAATATTTTCTGGATCATGTGCGCTATTCGCGCAGTCATGCCTATACCGACGCGCCCCCGCGCGAGAGCAATGCGCCTCTGCCGGTGCTGTTGTTCTCACACGGCTGGAACGGCTTCCGGGCGCAGAACACCTACCAGATGGAAGAACTTGCCAGTTATGGCTACGTGGTTTTGGCGCCGGAACATACCTACGGCTCAATTGTGACGCTCTTCCCCGATGGGCAAGTGGCCTACAACAATCCCCAGGCAATGCCGTATGACGATGATTTATCAGACGAAGAATTTCGCCCGATTGCCAATCGGCTGATTCAGCAATGGAGCGGAGATTTGAGTTTCATTCTGGATGTACTGGGCAGCAACCAACTGGAGGGCACGCTGGGAGAATTAAGCGCCCAACTCGATTTGACGCGGGTTGGCGTACTGGGGCATTCAACGGGCGGCGGGGCAATTGTGGATTTTTGCGCCCGCGACCCGCGCTGTGCAGCGGGCTTGGGCATGGATACCTACATGAAACCGGTTTCGGACAAAGTGATTGCTCAGGGCCTGAGCCAGCCGTTTTTGTTCATGTTCAGCGAAACCTGGCCTTCGGAATCCAATACGCTGTTATTCGATGCGCTCTACACCAACCAGGCCGGACCAGGAGCAGTTTTGAGCATTGCAGGCACAGCGCATTACGATTTCAGCGACCTACCCGCCTTCAGCCCGCTGGCGCACCGCCTGGGGCTAAAAGGGCCGCTCAACGGCGGGCGCGTACTGGAGATCATCCGCACGTATTCGGTGGGTTTCTTTGATGAGTATTTACGCGGCAACAAGCCCGGGCCGCTGCCAGAATATCCTGAGGTAGAATTCAGTAAAAAACAGTAACTGTTCAGGGCTGAACAGTCACAAAAAACAAACCAACGCAAGGTCGCCAAGAAGCGGAGACACAAAGAAAAAACCTAATAAATCCCTTGCGGCTCTGCATCTCTACGCCTTTGCGTTACAAACAAATGGTGAAACTATGAATTTTAATTTTGATACCCTGCCCGACCGCCGTCCGACCGGAAGCACCAAGTGGCAAATATTTGATGAGGATGTGTTGCCCATGTGGGTAGCCGATATGGATTTCCGCTCCCCGGAGCCTGTGATTGATGCCCTGCGGGAACGCGTGGATCATGGTGTATTTGGCTACACCCGGCCATCCGAGGGTGTAACTGCTTCCGTGGTGGAGTGGCTGGCGCGGCGGCATGGCTGGTCGGTGGACCCTGGGCATGTGATCTTCGTCCCTGGAGTGGTCGTCGGTTTCAATCAGGCAACCCAGGCCGTGACACAGCCCGGAGAGGGCGTACTGATCCAAACCCCAACCTATGGCCCCTTCCTGAAAGTCGCTGAAAATGGCGGCTTCGTGCAACAAGAGATACAACTCACTCGCGGGCAAGACGGTCAATATGAAATTGACCTGAATGCCTTTGAAGCCGCCATCACCCCGGAGACGCGCATCTTTATGCTGTGCAACCCGCAAAATCCCACCGGGCGCGTCTTCCGCAAGGCCGAACTCGAAGCGATGGCTGAAATCTGCTTGCGCCATGATGTTGTGATCTGCTCCGATGAAATTCATCACGACCTGGTGTATTCCGAGAGCCAGCACATCCCGATGGCCTGCCTGGCCCCCGAGATCGCCGCCCAGACTATCACCCTGCTGGCTCCCAGCAAGACCTTCAATATCGCCGGGCTGAAAGCTTCCGTGGCGGTCATCGAAAATGATGAACTGCGCGCAAAATTCACGGCTGCGCAACGCGGCCTGGTCGGCTGGGTTAATTTGCTTGCACAAATCGCCATGCAAACGGCTTACGAACAGGGCGATGCCTGGCTCGACGCGCTGCGGGCCTATTTACAAGCCAACCGCGATTACGTCACTAACTTTGTAGAAAAAGAACTCCCCGGGGTGCGCATGGCGAAACCTGAAGGCACGTACCTGGCCTGGCTAGATTGCCGCGACGCAAATATCGAAGGCAAGCCCAGTGAATTTTTCTTGAAGGAAGCGCGTGTAGCCATGAATGATGGCGACTGGTTTGGTGCAGGCGGCGAGGGGCATGTGCGTTTCAACTTTGGTAGCCCGCGCTCCGTTGTGGAAGAAGCTCTTGAGCGAATGAAAGCTGCTATGTAATTTTTCTTCATGAGGAAACAGACATGATCCAGTATTTCGTTAAAGACTACACCGGCGCGCCTTTCGTGCTTTTCGGCCCGGAGCATCTACTCGCCTTGGGGATTATCCTGCTGATCAATCTTTCTTTGATCTTTGTGCGCAAATCGCCCAACCAGCAACTCAAGGACGGCATTCGCTACACGCTGGCGGGAATTCTGATATTGAATGAAATCGGCTGGCATGTCTGGAATATTGCCATCGACCAATGGAGCATCCAACTGCACCTGCCCTTTCACCTGTGTTCGGTCTTCGTCTGGTTGGGGGCGTATATGCTCATCACCAAGAGCTACCCGATTTTCGAGTTCGCCTATTTTCTGGGGATTGCCGGGGCGTTGCAAGCGCTATTGACGCCGGATGCCGGAATCTACGGCTTCCCCCACTTCCGCGCCTTTCAGACCTTTATCTCACATGGAGCGATTATCAGTTCGGCGGTTTTCATGGCTGTGGTGGAGGGTTTCCGTCCACACTGGGCATCTTTCAAGCGGGTGTTCCTGTGGACAAATATCTATCTGGTAGTCATCACCGGATTGAATTTCCTCATCCAGAGTAATTTTCTCTATTCACGGCACAAGCCACCTACGGCCAGCCTGCTAGATGTGCTCGGCCCCTGGCCGCTGTATTTACTAGTTGTAGAGTTTATGGCTCTAATCATGTGCCTGATACTCTATTTACCATATATGATCTCTGACCAACGACGACCGACAGCCAGCGACTGACCACTCACCCAATGAGCCAGTATTTTGCCGTTGACTACGTCGGAGCGCCCTTTGTTCTTTTCGGGATTGCTCATCTGACAGCTCTGGGTGCAGTTGCAATCTCGATTATCCTGCTGGTATGCCTCAGTAAGCAACTGAATGAAAATCAGCGTCAAAGCGTTCGCTATGGTTTAGCGATTGTGCTCATGTTCAACGAAATCAGCTACCACATCTGGAATATTGTCAATGATCGGTGGAGTTTGCAATGGAATTTGCCCCTCCATCTGTGCTCCATATTTGTGTGGCTGAGCGTGTATATGCTTTTAACTAAAAATCACGCAATTTTTGAATTCGCCTATTTTCTCGGTATTAGCGCCGCCATCCAGCCCCTTCTGACGCCTGACGCGGGCACCTATGGCTTTCCCCACTTCTACCCGGTTCAGCTCTTTATATCACATGGCAGCATCATTGCCGCGGCAGTTTTTATGGCTGCGGTTGAAGGATATCGCCCGCGCGTGGCCTCCATCTGGCGCATTATCATCTGGGGGAATATCTATTTGCTCGTTGTTACTGGCATCAACTTGTTAATCAGCAGCAATTATCTTTACACACTGCATAAGCCCCACGTTCCTACGCTGCTCGATTATCTTGGCCCGTGGCCCTGGTATTTGCTCAGCGCCGAAGGCGTTGCTTTGGCGCTCTGTGGGCTGCTCTACCTGCCGTATCTTTCCGGGAACCGCAAATAAAACAGCCAGGGCTTTCTCTACGACAACAAAAAAAGGGTGTATGCGCAACTTTTTTTAGCGCATACACCCTTTTTTATTTTTTTCCAGCATATTAGCTGACAACATCCCCTTCCACCGCATCTTCCCAGGGGTAAGCTTCAAAAGGTTTGGCGGCCTCTCGAATAGCGGGATCATCTGAATAACGGCCACGCATCTCAGGGGGAATCAACTCGGCAATTTTCTGCATGATGGTATGTCCAACCGCATCAAGTTGTTCGCGTCGTTCACGTCCACGACCCGAAACATTAAAGGGGCCAAAAGGTTTGCCAATTTGAGCCACCACCTTCGGGCGATTCCACATCCGCAACGGGAAAATATCATTCAGGCCATATAAACCCACCGGCAATATCATTGCATTCCCGCGCGTGGTCAGGTAGGCCGCGCCCGGACGCGGCGGACGCAAGACCTGCGCCCAGGCTCCCCCCTCGGGGAAGATGCCCAACCTGCCGCCATTTTTCAACAGAGTTTCAGCCGAGCGCAAAGCATCACGCGAACCAGTGCCGCGATAAACCCAGAACGCTCCCCAAAGTTTGGGTAAATAAGTAGACCACTTGGGAGCAAAACCAGGCACCGCGGCGGCAATGAAGTCAATATCCCAGGGAGCGATCCGAATTAATGCTACCGGATCGGCAAAACTAAAATGATTGGCCGCGATAATCAAAGGTCCTTCAGCGGGAATATTCTCCCGACCCCGAATTTCCATTTCAGAGAATAAACCCATTGCAGCATAGATCAGTGACTTCAAAACCAGACGCATCGGGGCGCGACGCTGAAACTGAAAATAACTCATTTTAGATGCCTTCCCAATTTATGCTGCTTCATCAATGGCAGCTTGACGCGCCTTCTTCTCATTCACAAAGAGCAATATCACTAAACCAACCAGCAAGAATATGGCGATTGAAACCACCGCCACCCGTTGACCATTCTGCTCGGCGAGTAATTCTGTCAGCCCGCGTTGCTTCATAAACCATTGTGCGGCCTCGAAAGCAATGATGCCGTATATCGTGGGGCCAATGAAAGAAGATGTGCGTCCAGCAATGGCAAAGAAACCAAAGAATTCAGCACTTTGCCCTTTGGGCGCAAATTGCCCTACCATTGTGCGGCTGATGGATTGCACGCCAGTCAGGGCAAATCCGGCGAAAGCGCCAATCACAAAGAAAACTGTCAGCGATTGAGCAAAAATCATCCAGATCACGATAGCCATCATCATGATGATCGAATATATGAGTGAGCGTTTATAACCCACGCGCTCACCATATGCGGCAAAAATATAAGCACCCGCCACACTGGTGATCTGAACAATGATCATAAAAATAATCAATTGTGTTTGCGTCATGCCAAAAAGTACCGCCCCGATAATAGCAGCAAAATCCAGCGCCATAATAATCCCATCGTTATAAATCAAAAATGAGATCATGAATTTGACAAATTCGCGGAAACGGCGAATAGATTTCAGCGTCGCCCCCAGGCGTTTGAACGCCATGCTGACATAATTTTCACCCGCGGGCAGCGGTTTTGCCTCCGCGCGCTCATCGATCCAGCGGAAGAGCGGAATGGCAGAAACCGCAAAGAAAACCGCTGTGAACACCAGTGAGAGGCGCACCATCAGATCGCCATCGACGAGCACAATCGGGGGTAGCACCAGCACAAGGCACAGGATGCCACCCAGAGACCCGATTGCCCAACCATTCCCCGACACTTTACCCAACTCTTCGGGAGTGGCGATCTCCGGAAGCAGCGAATTATAAAATACTTGCCCGCCGCGATAGCCGATCTCCGCCAGGATGAAGAAAACCACACCCATGAGAATATCGCCTTTTTGCACAAAGAATAACAGTGCGGTAAACACCCAGGTAACTGCCGAAAACATCAACAGGAAACGTTTCTTCGATGCCGAAAAGTCGGCGATCGCGCCTAAAACGGGCGCGACGACAGCCACAACCAGCATGGCAATCCCCACCGCAATTCCCCACAAACGCGAACCTTCCGCGCCGCCAACAACTGCCCCCTTAAAATAGGCCGAATATACAGCTAATAATACTACTGCCGCATAAGCTGAGTTACCAAAATCATACAAATACCAGGCAAGGTGTTCACGGTTCATAGTTTTTAGTTTTGAAAACATAGCGATAATCCTTCCAAGCAATAGTGAAAACAGATAAATGGCCGATGGCTACGCAGTTATTCGATTTTTTCCTGTGCGAACATGGTATGATTCCAACGCATGCAACAAATGCGAATCATATCATACGAATTCCCATTCGCGCCCTTCGAATGCCGCGAATGGGATCAAACTAGATAACCCCTACTCAGGAGAATCGTTGCCCATGTCTCAAAAATCCCTACCTCAACGCAATGAAGTTCCGCTCGAAGAAACCTGGGATTTAGCCAGTATCTTCGCAAGCCCCGAAGAATGGAAAAAAGGCGTTCACCAGGTAAACTCATTGCTGCCACAAATCGCCGCCTATCAAGGAAAATTGGGGACCAGCCCACAAATGCTTGCAAAGACACTGCATGAAGTTGAAGAACTCTTGATTCTGGCGATGAAGGTCTTCGTCTACACAGGCTTGGCTGGCTCCGTAGATATGGCTGACCAGGAGGCGCAGGCGATGTTCGGACAAGCCCGCGGGCTGGTTGCCAAAGCGAGGGCGACGACTGCTTTTTTAGAGCCTGAACTCATGCAGATTGGGTTTGAAACCCTGGAAACATGGGCAGCCGAAGAAGCCGATTTGGAAATCTACGTCCACTATTTCGACCAGCTCAAACAAGGCCAGCAGCATATTCGTTCCACCGAAGTTGAAGAAGTATTGGCCTATGTTTCTGAATCACTGCCGCCAAAACAAACGCTAACCACCTATTCTGCGCTTACCAATGCCGATCTGAAATTTCAACCTGCAGTAGATACCCAGGGCGCAGAGATTGAAGTCGGGCAGAGCAGCATCGACTCGCTCATCACCCACTCCGACCGCGAAGCACGCCGTACTGGCTGGCAGAATTACGCCGATGGTTATTTGTCGTTCAAAAATACGTTGGCCGCGATCCAAACCACCGCGCTGCAACGCGATGTGCTCACGATGCGCACCCGCAACTATGAGTCGGCGCTACAGGCTTCACTCAAACCCAACACGATCCCGGAGGAAGTTTTCCACAATCTGATTAGCGTATTTCAGAAAAACCTACCCACCTGGCATCGTTATTGGCGCATCCGCCGCAAAGCGTTGGGCTATGATAACTTCCACGTTTACGATATCAAAGCTCCGCTAATGAAGGAGAAGCCCTTCATCGCCTACGATCAGGCCGTCGAGTGGATTGCTGCGGGTATGGCGCCCCTGGGCGAAGAATATGTCGAAGTGCTGCGCCGCGGCTGCACGGTAGACCGCTGGATTGACCGCGCCCGCAACAAGGGCAAACGTCAGGGCGCATTTTCGTGGGGCAGTTATGGCACGCAGCCCTTCATCATGATGAGCTATGCCGATGATATTTTCAGCCTGAGCACCCTGGCGCATGAACTCGGCCATTCCATGCACTCTTACTACACACGTCAAACACAGCCGTTTGTTTACTCACAATACACGCTCTTTGTGGCCGAAGTGGCATCGAATTTCAATCAAGCCCTGGTGCGGGATTATTTATTCAAGACGCAAAACGACGCGACCTTCCAGTTGGCTCTGGTCGAGGAGGCGATGTCCAACTTCCACAGGTATTTCTTCATTATGCCCACTTTGGCGCGTTGGGAACTGGAAATGCACCAGCGCTTTGAAAAGGGAGAGCCACTCAACGCCCAAATTATGAGCACCCGCTGCGCTGAACTCTTCAAGGAAGGCTACGGCGAAGAAGTTGAATTCGATCAGGATCGCATTGGTATCACCTGGGCGCAGTTTGGGCATATGTATATGGATTTCTATGTCTATCAATATGCGACTGGCATCTCTGCAGCCAATGCTTTGGCAAACGGTGTTTTGCAGGGTAAAGTCAGAGCAGCTGAAAACTATCTAAACTTCCTCAAAGCCGGAAATTCAACCTATCCCCTGGATACGCTGAAAATGGCTGGCGTAAATATGACCACCCCCGAGCCTGTCGAGCAGGCTTTCGCCGTATTGGCAAGTTATGTGGACAAGTTTGAAAAATTGGTAGCATAATTCAACCCTCCGAGGTTTTTAGACTTCGGAGGTCTCGCGGAGCAAACAATGAACAACCCCCCATCCAAAAAAGAATTACTGGAAACCATTCAGCAACACTGGAATGAGTTGAACGAATTACTCGCCGAACTCAGCGAGGAACAAATGCTTGACCCGACTGTGCAAGATAACTGGAGCATTAAAGATATTCTGGCGCATATCGCTACGTGGGAGGAACTTGCTACAGACCGTCTCACCGCGGGATTGAGTGGAACTCCAGCAAATTATCCCATTATGAAATCATGGGATGATATTAACGCCTATAATACTGAGCGTTACATAGTCAATCAAAACCGCCCACTCGAAAAAGTGTTGGAAGAAATCCACCGCATCCACGAAGAATATATCGCACAAATTGAAAAACTGGATGATGATTTTATCGCCGGGCCGATGCCATTTGAGTGGGCTAAAGATACAAGCGTCCACACGCTCATCTCGGCAAATGCGCATTGGCACTACACCGAGCATATTGAAGCTATCGAAAAATGGATGAAATGACAACAAGCAGGGGTGGATTTGCAAATCCACCCCTGCTTGTTGTGTAAATCACAAAAAGGCGCGAATTCTCACTCCACAAACGTCAATACGACGGTCATGCCCCACCGCAGGAGAGGGTCCACTTCGTCGAGGATGACGCGGGCAGTATAGGTTACGTCGCCGCGCTTCTCTTCAAAAAAATCGGCTATCGTATCTACGCTGCCGGTTAGCTCCACCTCGGGCATGGCATCGGGGACGATGGTAACGGCCTGCCCAACAGCAATATCAACAACTTCAATTTCGGTCAGATTATCAGTTTCGACATACCATTGGGAAAAATCGGCCAGTGTTACCACTGGCGCTCCGGGGGAAACTTGTTCACCAACTATCAGATTCAATTCCACAATCGTACCGGAAAATGTCGCCACGAGATCAAGATCATCGAGGGCAGCCTGCGCAGCGGCAATATTGCTTTGCGCAGCAGCCACGCGAGCTTCTGCCGCGGCTATGCGCATTTCAGCCAGGGCAACCTGATCCGGTTCGGGGCCAGTTAGCAACTCGTCGTAGTCTTGTTGCGCTTGCTCCAGGCGTGCCTGGGCAATGGCGTTATTGGCCTCTGCCTGAGAGATTTCGAAATCGTTGGCTGTATTTACGAGTGCGTTATAGCGCCGCACGGCATCGTCATAACTGCCCTGAGCTTCCGCCAATAAACTCTGAAAAGTAGCACGGGCAAGATTATCGGCGGGTTTATCTTCGTAGGGTTCAAATTCTTCTTTAGCGTCGTCGAGTTCTTTTTCGGCCAAAACCACTTGCGACCAGGCCACATCAATATCGGTTTGATCGGCGGGTGAGGTACGATAGCTCAGGGTACGCTCGGTGCTGCGCGCGGCTTCACGCGCATTGGTGAGTGCCTCCTGAGCCGCGGTCGCGGCGGCGGGCCAATTGTCGTAGAGGGACTGTAAATCCTGCCGGGCTGAGAGCAACTCCAATTGAGCAGCAGCCAACTCCAATTGCGCGTTGGCGATGCCCGTTTCCAGGGTTTCTCGATTCCCTAAACGGGCAATCACATCTCCGGCGGCGACGACATCCCCCTCGGCAACCCGAATTTCCGCCACATGGCCGCTACTCACAAAGCCAAGCTGAGCCGATTCTTTCGGCACCAAACGACCTTCGGCAACCACAGCAAAATCTGAGACAACCGGAATCTCGGTTGGGGCATCGGCCTGGGGGGTGGCCTTTGAGCCACAGGCAACAAGGAGCGCCGCGCTGATCAATAGTGTAAAGTTGGTTGTAATTCGTTTGAAATTCATGGTTTTCTCCAAAGATTTTGACCCTGAGGGTCTTGTCACAGTTTTATTCATACGCCAGACTCTCATTGACGCTGATGCGCGTGGCCCGGCGGGCAGGAACCCAGCTTGCCAACACAGAGAGCAAAGCAACGATTCCCAGCCAGAGCCAGATGCCCTGATAAGATGGATAATACACGGCAGGAAAATCGATTACATTGCCAAGCGTTTTTACAAATATCGGCCCGGCGCTCAGGCCAATTGGAACGGCCAGCAGCCAGCTTACCAACCCCAACATCAAACCTTCCCCGATGAAAATCAGGCTGACATCGCGTGAGGAGGCCCCCACAGCACGCATAACGCCAATTTCACGGCGGCGCTCAATCACGTTGATCGAGAGCGTGCCCGAAAGCCCCATACTGCCCACTATTGCCATCAAAACGGTCATCACCATCAGCACCTGAGTTAGCACGCCAAATTGAGCGCTGGCCTGGGCGCGATCTTCGGAGGCAATCGCCGAAGATGAAACCGGCATTCCACTGGCGTCAAAAAATTCCTGAAGATCGGCTTCGACAGCTTTTTGCACAACCACACTTTGCTCTGTAGCCTGTACCATCGCTACCGCCGAGCGGCCTACATTGTGTAAAGAGCGGTTGAGAACTTCGATATTGGCAAAAGCAGTATTCTGGTCACGCCCGTTCAGGTCGAAAACCAGACCAACCACCGTCCAGCGAGAATCGCCAATATTGGGCAGATCGATGATAATTTCATCGCCAACCTGAACGCCCATCTTCCCGGCCAGTTTCTGATTGAGCAGAATTGCCTGACCATCTTCCGGCTGGATCATACGCCCGGCAGTCATTTCTGGCGTAAAGAAGGGCGATTGCGAAGGCACCCCGCGCAGGAAGACTTCATATTCGCTGCCCGGCCCCGAGGTTCCCGGCAGGCGCGTCTTGGCCGTGCGGAAGGTCCACATTTCGGCATTGGCAACATTAGGGCGTGACTCGATCAACGGAACAACTTCATCGATGCGCTGGTATTTCTCGAAGACAATTTGGATCTCGTAGCCAAACCCGGCAAAAATCGTGTCGATAGTTTTTTCGAAAGAATATTGCGTGCTGTTAACCATCATGAATATCGCGCCGGAAATGGTGAGGGTCAGCAAGGTGAGCAGCACGCGCCCCAGCCTGCGGAAAGTGTTGCGTAACGAGAGCGCCGCCATACGCGGCATCCCGCGGATACCCGCTAAGAAGCGATCAATCAGACGGCGGCCATATAGCCCGCGCCCCAAACCCGTTTGACTTATCGCACGCGCCGCCGGAATGGCAACGCCTTGTAACACCGGATACAAACCAGCCAGCAACGGTGTGAGCAAACCGATCACAATTTGTAAAACAAGAACGTCGGGCAAAATCTCAAAAGGCGTGACAGGCACATTCAGCAGTTTCAGCATCCATTGGGCAAAAATATTGCCCGTATACGCGCCTAACGGAACGGCGATCAACAAGCTGAGCAAGCCATATATTAAAATCGCTGAGAGATATAGAATCGAAATTTGCCTGCGTAACCCACCAATCGCTTTCATAATGCCAATTTGGGGAATCTGTTGGGCGATCAGCGCGTTCATGGTATTGATCACCAACATCGTACTCAGCCCTAACGCACCAATTGCCATCACCGAAAGCACCATACCCACCCCGTTAATCATCTCTTGTAAATAATGTTCTTCGGGGTGCAATGGTTCGGTAAAACCCACCGACAGGCCAATTTTCTGCAATTTTTCATCAATCGCATCGGCAACGCTAAGGACATTTTCCTTGCTGTAGTCGGTTAGCGTAATGCGCAGAGTATCGACGCCGCGATATTGGGCCACATGTTCAAAAATGTCGGGAGTCACATAAAAAGCGGCATTTTGCCCAAAGGGCAGCGGCCACTCGAAAGGATTCCGCACCGTTCCGTTAATGACATATTGGCGTGGGCGTTCATTGATCTCAAAATAAACCGTTCCGCTTATCCCCGGAGTAGTAAATGAATCGATATGGGAAGCTTCAACAGCAATCAGGCGCTCTTCGGGCCAACTCCCATCCATAAGCGTAAGTTGATCGAATTTCTGGTTCTCAAAATCCGGGTAAGCGATAATGCGGCCTTCCTGCCATTCACCTTCGAGCGTGGTTTTCCAACGAATACTGGTTTCTGCATAACCTTCCACATCTGCTACGCCGGGGACGCTCTTTAAACTGCGAACAGTATTTTCATCAATCACACCATTCAAAAAGAGCCAGCCATGCGAAGGATTGCTCTGAAGGTGCGATGCCGCCATTTGCCCGATAACCAGTTGATTGCCCGAAACAATCATCCCAACGGCCATCACCCCCACGGCAATGCTCAACACCACCATGATGGTACGCCCCTTATTACGCCACAAATCACGCCAGACTTTTTTAAAAGCAGTTTTCATGCCTGATGATTCCCGTTATCGAATAGCTCGCCATCGAGAACTTCGACCACGCGCGGGATGCGGCTGGCGAGGCTCGTGTCGTGAGTGACCATCATGAAGGTTTTCCCATCCCGAACAAGGTCATCAAAAAGATAGAAAACCCGATCCGCCGATTTGCTATCGAGGTTGCCAGTGGGTTCATCGCCCATCACCAGCGGGGGATCATTTGCCAGGGCACGCGCAATCGCGGCGCGCTGCTGCTGACCGCCAGAAAGGGTATTGGGTAATTTATAAGCCTGATCGGCCAAACCAACCTGATCGAGCAAGTGCAGCGCACGCTCCGGGCGTTCACGCGGTTTCCAGACGCGGCAAAAATCCATCGGCAGCATCACGTTTTCGATAATCGTCAGCGTAGGAAGCAATTGAAAAAACTGGAAGATCACACCGATATTTTTACCGCGCCAGCGCGCCAGCTCATTTTCGCTCAGGTCATTGAGCTGCGCCCCAGATACGTTGATCTCCCCGCTGGTAGGGCGGTCGATACCGGTAATCATATTCAGCAGGGTAGATTTCCCACTCCCGGAGGGGCCGCGCACCCCGACAAATTCGCCTGGACTGACTTTGAGCGACACTTCTCGCAAAGCATGGATTGGCCCGGCCGGGCCATCAAAAGTCTTACGGATATTTTTCAGATCAATCATCCATTCAGTTTGCTGCATTGGGCTATCTCTTTCATGATCAGTCGCCGCTCCAGGGAGAATTCCCGAAAAATAGGGGTGAGTGGAGCGCTTTGCGCTCCACTCACCCCTATTTTTCGCTTTTCCACTCATTACAGCAAAAAATCATCAATAACGTATCACACTATTTTCAAACTACTTCATATACGCCCCAAACACCGAAAAGTTTCATTTTTCATCGACACAAACCAAACTACGGTCTTATTTGCGAAGCAAATGGTTTTACTCTTGCGCAAATCGCCCACTTGGGGGATACGTGCTCATCCATCCAGGCGATGCACATCTAACAGTGTTTTGTTATGATTGTGTGAAATTATGTGATAGATAACATATCAGAACATGAACTCACTTCCTGAAAATCGCCTACAGAGAATTTTATCGCTGCTGCAAACTGCTGATGCACTCACCATCCGTGAACTGGCAGAGAACTTAACCGTCTCGCAAATGACCATCCACCGCGATCTGAATAAGCTGGCCGAAGATGGACTCATCCTAAAAATTCACGGTGGGGCAAAACTCGCCAGCGAAACAGCCACACCACCAAACGCAGCCTTGATTTGTGATATGTGCCATCAGCCCATTTCACCGCGGCACGCTTTTATCCTGGATTGTTCAGACAACGAACAGAAAAGCGCCTGCTGCCCTCATTGCGGGTTGATGATGAACTGCGGCGAGAACACGCCGCGCATTGCATTGGCGACAGATTTTATCTACGGGCACAAAACCAACGCACTAAGCGCCAGCTATCTTGTTGGCAGTGTGGTAACTGTATGCTGCTCACCATCAGTACTGGTCTTTGCAGATGCGAAAGATGGGCAACGATTTCAGCGCGGTTTTGGCGGCGAGTTGATGAATCACGCACAAACCCAGGCGCATTTGCGCCACACTCACATTGAGAACCAGCATGGCTGACAACCATCTTTTTACAATTTTCGGGCTTATTCCTACACAAATGTGTAAGGCCAAATTTTCTATCCGCAGATTTACTGCCCACCCATGAAAGAAAGGAAAAATATGAAAAAATTCTACTTTATCCTCGGTCTTATCATCGCGCTGGCGGCTGTGCTTTCCGCCTGCCAATCAGCAGCAGAAGGCCCTGCGGTTGTAATTGAAGGCGCCTGGGGACGTCCCTCCCCCAAAGTGGCGACCGCAGGCGCATTCTATATGCTCATCAAAAATCAAGGCAGCGAAGCTGACAAGCTGGTATCCGGAATTTCCCCAGCATGCGGGACTGTTGAACTGCACGAATCCTACATGACTGATGAAGGCGCAATGGGGATGCGGCCTGTCCAGGATGGCTATATCGAAATCCCCGCTGGTGGTGAAGCCGAACTAAAAATAGGCGGGTTGCACATCATGTGCATTGACAAGCTGGAAGATTTCGACATTGGCGCAGTGTTGCCACTCACGCTGACTTTCGAAAAATCAGGCGAGATGACAGTCGATATCGAAATCAAAGAACCCTAAAACAAAAAAGAGCTGGGCTGCTTCGCAGCCCAGCTCTTTTTTGTTGGCTAATACGGCGGCTCAGCGGGACCAGTGTAGCCGCACATGCCCAGACGAGGAGAGTTCACAATCGGGAATGGTTCGCCGTACTCATCATGGGGATGCTCTTCCACATGCTTATCACATAACCAGCCATCCTGATCGTGTTCGTAAAGACATTCGATACACAGCCAGGCCGCCAATTCGCCACATTCCATACAGCGCGCCTCAGGCAGGTGATTGCGCGCCATAAGGAAAATGGGATGGGGCGATTGTGGTTTCCCCTGGCGAACATCTACAACCATCACCTTGGTTTCCGAGGTTGTGCCATAATCATAGATGTGCGTCAACTCCAGGCCGGGCTGGAATAGCATTCTGGCCTTTGAACTCATGGGAAGTTCTTGTCCATCCCATCCACCGTCAATTGCAAAATGGCTCAAGTGGCCACAACAATCCAGCCAGATGGCGCGCAAATATGCATCCAGCGAATTCAAATTGGCCGAACCACGCATTTCAACATGCAACCAGAAATCGCTATTCCAGGCATCCTGGATTTGCAAATGATAGATCGGTTCTACTTTTCCGGCCTGATGGTCAGCCTTTTGGGCTGCTTCCGCGCGTTGCTGGCAGGTTTTTAGATGCCGGGCAAGTCCACCCTTGGTCATTTCCTTATCGCAGAAAACACACACGCCACGCGACTGTTTTTTTCGAGCCATGATCGTTTCTCCTGATGCAGTTTATGTATCCAATTGCCATTCGATGAGCGCCGCCGCCACCCAGGTAGGAGCAGGCTCTTGATAAAGCTCCGCAGCATCACTATAGGTCAAATCGACAATTTCACCTTTCATCGGGCCGCGCAAAAAACGAAATACTTGCCCGGCATCACGCGCGTCGCTCTTGGCATCGACGCAGTGCTGATTGTAGCCCCAATAATCCCCGGCCGCAAGCAAATCAATGCCATCCTGAATACGTTGACGGGCCAATTCCAGGCCGCCTTCATGGGGATGCAGCGAATCTTCGGGGGCATCGCCATAGCCAATCCCGTGATGGAAGGGGTCCGCCGTCGAGACAATCACCGCATCTTTGGCAATCTCGGCCATTTCGTCGATCCCTGGCAGGTTTTCGGGTTTGCCGCCTGCCAAATAGGGATAGCGTTCAATCACTTCGGGACCTTTGATGCCGCGGCGTTGGGTCTCAGCGCGCCAAAAATGCCGCCAACTGGTAAGCACATGGTCAAAACGCCAATCCTGACGGCCAATCAGGCCCGGCCCCTGCACGCCCCAATGACGGAACTGAGCCGGGTTTTCGCCTGCCGCCACGCGGATGCGGGCAGTTTCCATCTCATCGGAGAATGAATGCAACACACTCACCAACAACACGCGCTCGGCGCCGCTATCGAGGCAGGCGTGGACAACAGCGGCAATTTGCTGTCCACACTCGGCAACGCCCGCGTGCGGGAATACCAGCACCCCACCCCGAGCCAGGGTAGACGACAAATCCCACTGCCGGGCTTGCTCCAATAAGCGCAGGGTTCCTGCTTCCCCCAACGCCTGATGTTCCTGCATATACATCCAGTGAATATCTTGACGCAATTGTCGTAGATTCATACGCTGCTCCTATCTTCCTAATCGGTCGCAGAGGGTTGTGCAGCCAATGAAGCACGGCGGTGAAAAAAGCCCTCTGAAGAATAGATTAGCAAAGCCAGCCAAATAATACTGAAGCCGATCACGCGGGCCTGAGAAAAATCTTCGCCGTAAAGCAACACCCCAATCGAAAACTGGAGCGTCGGGGCAATATATTGCAGTAACCCCAGCGTCGATAACGGAATCTGCCGGGCGGCGATCCCAAACCAGAGCAGCGGCAATCCGGTTGCCACCCCAGCGAAAGCCAGCATCCCGGTTGTAAAAACCGATTGATGTCCAAAGGCGGCTTGTCCGGTAAATTCGAGATAGAGCAAATACCCCAGCGCTGGGAGCAGCATAAAACCGGTCTCCAACATAAATCCATGTGTCGAAGCCAGAGCCGCAGTTTTCTTCAACAATCCATAAAGCCCAAATGAGAAAGCCAGCGTCAGCGCAATCCAGGGTAATGAGCCGTAACTTACTGTGAGGTACAGTACCCCGGCTGCCGCCAAACCCACCGGAATCCACTGTCCCAGGCGCAAACGCTCGCGCAAGAAAATCACACCCAGCAACACATTCACCAGCGGATTTATAAAATAACCCAGACTCGATTCAACAATATAACTGCTATTGACAGCCCAAACATACACCAGCCAATTGAGCGTCAGCAGCAGCCCGGTCGCAAAATACACCCAAATGCGTTTGCGGTTTTCCAATACCGGGCGAAATCCCTGCCAGCTTTTACGCAGCGCAATCACAATGGCAACGAAAATAAACGACCATGTCATACGGTGACCGATAATCTCGAACGCAGGCACATCATGGATCAATTTCCAATAAATCGGGAAGAAACCCCATAACACATACGCGCCAACGCCATACCAAATACCTTTATTCATAGGGATATTCCATATACCTCGCCGTGGCTTCAGCAACGCCCCGGCCTAATATTTTTTCGATCACATACAAGCTCATATCAATCCCCGCGCTGATACCCGCCGCAGTAATCACTTTACCATTATCCACAAAACGCCGGTCGCGATGCACTGTGGCACTCGGGGCCAGCGCAATTAATTCATCGATAACCTGATGATGGGATGTGGCTTCAAGTCCATTCAGCAAACCCGCCGCGGCCAGCACAAGCGAGCCGGAACAAACCGACAAAACCAGTTCAGCGGACGCGGCCCGAGTGGTGATCCAGTTCAACGAATTTGAATGTCGCAAGAACGGGCGTGTGCCTGCTCCCCCGGGGACGATGAGAATCTCGGGGATTGGCGCACTCCTAAAATCATAATCCGGATTCACCGACAAGCCATTGCGAGCGCGGATGGGGCGCTTTTCAGATGCGACTGTATACACATCAAATATCTGATAATCGTTGAGTTCATCCGTAACCGAAAATACTTCAAAAGGCCCGGCGAAATCGAGCACTTCTACATCATCAAAAAGCACAATCGCTATGTTCTTTTTCAATTTTACCTCGTAGATTGTCA
>JABGRQ010000093.1 GCA_018648225.1 Chloroflexota bacterium | reverse complement strand
GCCTGCCGGTTTGAGAATAACACCCCGGTGGTGGAACCTGAACAGGCTGAAATGGGGCGTTCCATCCTGTGGAATGATGTCTTCCCCAACCCCGTCAATCCCACCGAAGAGACGGGCGAATATCCCCACGTGCAAACGCGTTATCTCACGCGCCCCTGTATGCACTGTGAAAACCCGCCCTGTGTCAAAGTCTGCCCGGTGCAGGCCACCTTCCAAGATGAAGAAGGTCTTGTGCGGCAGAATTATGACCGCTGCATTGGCTGCCGTTTCTGCACCGTTGCCTGCCCTTACGGGGTGCGCTACTTCAACTGGTACGAGCCAACCTGGAGCCCAGAATTGGCCCACCATCTCACCCCTGACAAGGTGACTGGCCCAGGCTCCAGCGAAGGTCCGGCCGAACGGCCTAAAGGTGTGGTCGAAAAATGCACCTACTGCATTCACCGGCTGCACAAGGCGCGCGCACGCGCCGAGGCCGAGGGCCGCGATTTTCGTCCCGATGAATACGTGCCAGCCTGCGTGCAAACTTGCACGGGCAAGGCGCGCTTCTTCGGCGACCTGGACGACCCGGAAAGCACCGTCTCTGTCTTGGCATCAAGCCCGCGCGCCTTTCGGCTGCTGGAAGATGTTGGCACACACCCCAAGACCGTCTACCTGAGGGAGGGATAATCACCATGTTGAAAGTTGATTCTCGTGATAAAGCGAAATTGATTGACCCTCTTTATCAGTCAGGAAAGGGCTTCTGGGTGATCTTGGCGGTGCTGTTTGTTGCACTGGGTTGGGCAGTGTATATGTACATTCAGCAAATTACTCTTGGCTTAGGGCAAACCGGCATGAACCGCCCCGTGTATTGGGGTGTGTACATGGTTAACTTTATCTTCTTCATCGGCATCAGCCATGCCGGGACGTTGATCTCTGCGATCTTGCGGGTAACCGGAGCCGAATGGCGCCGTCCTATTACACGCGTTGCTGAAGCCATCACGGCTTTCGCGTTGATCGTTGGCTCCCTACAAATCATTATCGATATGGGACATCCGGAACGCTTGCTCAACGCAATCATTTACGGGCGCTTGCAATCCCCCATCCTGTGGGATATTGTCTCCGTGACGGCCTATTTCATGGGATCGGTAACTTATTTGTACCTGCCCGTGATCCCCGATGCGGCTTTGCTGCGGGATAATTTCCCGGAGAACGGCCCCAAATGGCGCAAGCGTCTCTACACCATCCTGGCTCTGGGCTGGCGCGGCAACCGCACGCAATGGATTCGACTTGAGAAGGTCATCGCCATCATGGCGCTGCTAATCATCCCTATCGCGGTTTCTGTGCATACGATCATTTCGTGGATTTTAGCGACCACCGTCCAACCGGGTTGGCACTCGACGATATTCGGCCCCTACTTTGTGGTGGGCGCGATTTTCTCGGGGATTGGCGCGCTCTTTATTGCCATGAGCATCATGCGTAAAACTATGGGGCTGGAAGAATACTTCACCGAAAAACAATACCGCAACCTGGGCACGATCTTTATCGTAACCAGCATCTTTTGGATGTACTTCACCTACGCCGAACATTTAACCCTGGCTGCTGGTCAGGGCGTTCACGAGTTCCCTGTTTTAGCTAGCAAGTTATGGGGAGCCTATGCCCCGGGCTTCTGGAGCATGGTAGCCCTGATGATCAGTTCTTTCTGGCTTATGGTTGGGCCGCAACTCGTGTCCAAATCTATCGAACGGTGGCGTGTCTTCCACCCCAATGCCGCCTTTGGATCGCTGATTGTAACAGCTCTCGCCGGGCTCGCGTTATATAACCCGCTAGGGTTGCCTGTCCCGGAGGATGTACGCCCTGTGTTGTGGGGTGTGTTCTTTATTGCTCTGATAATTGGTGGTGTAGGGATTGCAGCATGGTTCAGAACACGCTTTGTAGCCGCATCTGTAACCTCGGCGGTATTTGTGCTCATCGGCATGTGGCTGGAACGCTGGTACATTATTGTACCCACCATGACGCACCCCTACTTGGTCAAATATGTTGATTACATCCCCTCGCTGACAGAAATTTCCGAAACAGTGGGATCTATCGCCATCTTTATGATTATGTTTGTGGTATTCTTCAAGTTCTTCCCTGTGATTTCAATATGGGAAGTAGCTGAGGGACGGGTTCTCGATCAGGAAGCCGAAAAAATTGGCCCCATGCCCATGCCAGAAGTATCTTCAAGCGTTCGTAGAGGTCGTCTAGGCTTTCGTCGAACACAATAGCTGTTATTATGACCGCTGAACACTTGACCACACTGTACACAGGGCTGGCTAAATTGCTCACCCCGCCAACCCTGGCTCCGCTGCCGGACTGGGTAGCTGCACCAGGATGCGAGTGGCCGATTTTCGAGTCGGTCACGCGCCTCGCCGGGCAAAATCCTTCCGTGGCGGAATGGCAGCAAGCTGTTCAAGCGCTGATGGATTTGCCCGCGGCGGCGTATTATACGCGCTGTACGGAATATTAAACACTATTCATCGGTCTGAAGCAGGCTCCCATCTGGCTGTATGAATCGTATCACGTGAGCGGGCGCATAATCGGGCCAACGACCTTTCAGGTAAAGAAGCTTTATGAAAAAGCCGGGGTGATGCTCAACAGCGCGGAACTCCCCGATCACGCGGCTTTGGAAATATCCTTCCTGGCTTATCTGGCTGAGCAAGAAAGCCTGTCCGGTGCCGACGCCGAAGATTGGCGCGCTGTACGGGAGGCATTCGTCGAGAAACATGCTGGACGCTGGCTTCCCACAATTGGGGGGCAATTGCTCCGGTCGCCGTACCCTGCCTGGGCCGCGGTCGGCTACATCCTTGACGCCTGCTTTGCAGAAGAAAAACCCATCCCTAAAATATGCCCTGTTCAAACAGGTTCCCCAATGATAATCCGGGCCGAGGACTGCACCCTGTGCGGCTTCTGCGTTCAGACCTGCCCGGAGAAAGCCTTGAAAATCCACGAGGATGAACATACCACCGCACTCTGGCTGCTCGCCGAACACTGCACCCAATGCCGCAAATGTGGGCAGGTTTGCGATCAAAAAGCGCTTTCTTACGAAATAAGAAAACTGCCCGCGGCGGCGTTACTGCGTCAATCGCATAGGGCAACCTGCCCGGCCTGCAGCGCCCAGACGGTCAGCCAGGCCGAAATAAACGCGATTGCAACAAGATTGGGTGAGCATCCCCGTTGGCTGGATTACTGCCTGGATTGCCGCCCTAAACTACTGGAGATGAACTGATGAGTTTTCCTGATACCCCGCTAATCGAATTCTTATACTGGTTAATCAACACCCCGGGCGTGGGAGGTATCGCGGTTATATTGTTGGCTGTGAGTATCGTAACAACCGTGGGGCTGGTCTTGCGCTGGGTATCCCAGGGCGCAAATGTCGAAGACGAACCGGAGACTTACGCTTACCCCACCCCTGCTTTGCATCATCACAGCGATTAATGGCGCATCTGTGTG
>JABGRQ010000092.1:7092-11744 GCA_018648225.1 Chloroflexota bacterium | reverse complement strand
GGTTCTTGCAACCTGATAGGTTTGTAGTTATACTACCCTACAAGCAGGGAGCACCCTTATGTATCCCATTCATTTACAGCAACTCCGTCCCCAAACCACGGCCCACCTGGCACAGACAATGACCCTTTTGGGGATGACAACGGCCGAGTTGCGCCAGAATATTGAAGCGGAATTAGCCAATAATCCGGCGCTTGAACTTCGGGAAGTTAAACGCTGCCACTCGTGCGGCCGCAGTCTGGTAGAAAGTGGCCTTTGCCCGGTATGCAGTCGCCCTCACAATCCCGATCAGATTGAGCCGATAGTATTCACATCTGCGCAACAAGATTACTTTTCCAGCATTGGCGGGGGCGCACAGCACAATATCCACACCGATGATCTGCCCGACGATAATATTGCACCGGCGCTGGACTTGCCCACTTATGTCTTACAGCAAATTGCGCCAGAACTAGCCGTCGAAGACCGTTCCATCGCGGCGCATATTCTCACCAGCCTGGACGATGACGGGTTGCTGCGAATTCAACTTTTTGAAATCAGCCGTTATCATCATGTCTCAATCGAACGGGTGAAATATGTGCTGGATTTGATTCAGCGTTCCGAACCTATCGGGGTTGGCGCGGCGTCCCCGCAAGAAGCGCTGTTGATTCAATTGGATATTTTGGCAAAAATTCAAGATATTCCGCCATTGGCAAAACGCGCGATTGAAGAAGGCATGGACTTGCTCAGCCGTCGTCATTATAGTAAGCTCGGCGAGTTATTGGGCATCCCCACTCAGGCTGTTGAAGAAATCGCCCATTTTATCAGTACCAACCTCAACCCATATCCGGGGCGCGCTCATTGGGGCAGTATCCGCCAGGGAGTTGAGGCCAATCCCCCTACATACCATAATCCAGATATTCTTATCGGCACACTCAATCAGCAACCGGACAGCCCGCTGGTCGTTGAAATTCTCTCTCCCATTTACGGATCGTTACAAATCAACGCCTTATTTCGCAAAGCGCTCAAAAGCGCGCCAGAAGAAAAATCGGAGAAATGGCAACAAGATTTTGAAAAGGCAAATTTGCTGATAAAATGCTTGCGCCAACGCGGTAATACTATGCGTCAGATGATGACAATCTTGACACAAGTGCAACGCAATTTCATTTTACGCGGCGATAAGTTTTTGCATCCGCTGACGCGGGCGAGTTTGGCGCTGCAACTGGATGTTCACGAATCGACAGTTTCGCGGGCAGTTTCGGGCAAAACGGCTCGACTGCCCAATGGGCGCATGATTCCACTCAGCAAATTCTTCGACCGCAGCTTGCCCATTCGCGCGCTAATTCGGGAGATTGTAAAAGATGAAGATAGCCCATTGACCGATTCCCAGATTACACGCATTCTCCACCAGGAAGGGCATAAAGTTGCCCGCCGAACTGTGGCAAAATACCGCTCCATGGAGGGGATACTGGCTGCCCCAACGCGCCATAAAGTTGCTAGCGCTTAGCGGCTTCGTGATGATATAAACTCCATTCGATGACAAATTTCTTCTCGCGTTCCCGGAACACAACACAGCCTTTGCTCAAGGTGGAGCATCTTGGTAATATTCTTGACACCATAGACCGCGCTGCTTTGCTGGTAGATGATACCGGGCATGTGATTGCTGTCAACCGCCAGGTTGCCGAATTGACCGCATTTACCCGCGCAGAGTTGGAAGCCTTTCATGTAGACCAGATCGTACCGAGGGCCAGTCATTTGCTGACAGGGCGGACTACCGCACCCCATAGCACGCTGCCACGCTTGAGTTTAACCACCCGTAGCCAGCAAGAAATTTCGGTTACGATTTCCGTCCAGTCATTGGGCAAAGGCCTGCCCTGGCATTTGATCACGCTGGAAAGGGCAATGCTGCGGGAAAAGAAAAAGGCCAGCGAGAAATTCACCAGCCGGTTGCTGAATCGCTATCTACCAGATCTGATTGCCGCCACCCAGGAAACCGATCCCGATACCGCGCTGCAAAACGTATTAGCCACCGGGCACCATCTACTCAGCGAGTGTTCGCTGGCACTCTATATTGGCCAAGGGAGCAACCCCAGTATGCGTTTGGTCGCCAGCCAGGGCGAAAAAGTTGATTTACTCCCAGCCGAAATTGTATCTTCGAATATAAGCTTTTTGATGCAGCCAGCGCTCTGGCAGAAAGGCGAACGCGGAGCCGATACAATTTTACATGAGCAGGCGCGCCAAATGGGGTTAGCGTATCTGGCTTCCTCGCCAATTGTGGCCGAAGAAGAACCACGCGCCTGGCTGGGTTTCATTGCCGCCAGTGGAAATACACCGCCGCCCGATTATATTCTACCCTTATTGAAAATACTCTCCGCTTTCGCGGGGACTATCATCCACAATAATGTCCTGGCAGCCAATTTGCGGAAATCGTTACACGAAACCAATTATCAGCTCAACACCTGGAAGAATGCCAGCGAGAATATTCACGATGGGGTGATTTCTGTTTCACATCAAATCGAAATTACTTCGATGAATACCGCAGCCGAGTTGGTTTTTGGCTATGCTGAAAAAGAAGTATTGGGCGAATCCATTGGCAGCGTGTTGATCGGTTCAGATCGACTGCTCCCGGCGGTAGAAAACGCGCTCCTGGGAACGGCTACCCCCAATCTGGGTAATACCACCCTCCACCGCCGCAATGGCGAATCCTTCCCGGTTGATCTGGCGGTCACCCCCATCGTCAATCATCAGGATATTACCGGAGCGCTGATTATTGTGCGCGATCTCAGCGAACACGAACAAATCCGCATTCGCTCGCAACAACTGGAGCAGCGCGCCTTGCTGGGTGAAGTTACGGCGGTTTTTGCCCACGAAGTGCGCAACCCGATTAACAATATCAGCCTGGGGTTGCAGCTACTGGATCGTCAAGCCAAAGATGAAGACCCCAACAAAGAACGTATTCAACACATGCTGGAAGACTGCGACCGGCTGACGTCGCTGATGGATTCGGTGCTAACCTTCTCCCGCACCGGCACGTACACGTTCACATCTCTGGATGTTCACAACTTGCTCGACCGCATCATCACCCGCTGGCGGCCGCGCCTGGCAAATGCCAATATTCAATGTAATCTTCAAACCTCTACCCAACGTCCCGAAGTGTTGGGCGATAAACGCAGCCTGGAGCAAGTTTTTACCAATATCATCAGCAATGCCGTGCAAGTGATGAGCGAACGGGGCAGCGGCACGCTGAATATAAAAATTTCAAAAGACCAGACCCCCAGCGGGAAAGAAATTATCCAGATTGATTTAGCCGACAATGGCCCTGGCATCCCGCTTGAACATCAGACCAAAATTTTTGACCCCTTTTATACCACCAACCCCAACGGAACCGGCCTGGGACTTTCGATCACAAAACAAATCATTACTGCGCACCGCGGCAATATCACGCTGACATCTTTCCCCGGTGCCACCGTTTTCCATATTCAATTGCCAACTGCGGCAGCTACAGAGAAAGGCACATAATGAGTGCAACCATCCTGGTTGTTGACGATGAAGAAAATGCCCGCCAGCATATTCGTGATTTTTTAAACGGCGAGGGCTACGAAGTGATCTGCGCGGCCAATCTTGAAGAGGCGCGTGTTCAAATTCGGCAAGACAATGCCGATATTATCTTGCTGGATGTGCAGCTCCCCGACGGCTACGGTCCCGATTTGTTGGAAGAGACCAGCCAAATAGAAGCGCGCCCGCCGATTATCCTAATTACCGCCCACGGTGATATCGATATGGCTGTCCAAGCCATGAAGAACGGAGCGCATGATTTTTTGCAAAAACCAATTCAATTTAATCGCCTGGAGAAATCCATCCAGCGCGCGCAGAAAATCGTCGCCATGCGCCGCGAGTTAAATCATCTGCGCGGACAGCAGCGCAATGAGCTTAACTTCATCGTCGGCAAAACACCGGTCATGCGCGCCCTGGTGCAGCACGCCCAGCGCGCCGCGCAAGCATCGGCTTCGGTGCTCATCACTGGAGAAACTGGCACCGGCAAAGAAGTGCTCGCCCGCGCCATTCACCAGCTTGGGACGCGCGCCAGCAAATCGTTTGTCGGAATCAATTGTGCAGCCATTCAGAGCACCGTACTCGAATCGGAATTATTCGGCTACGAAGCCGGGGCTTTCACCGGGGCGCAAAAACGCAAGCATGGCCTGATGGAAGTCGCCGATTCTGGTATTCTCTTCCTGGATGAAATTTCATCCATGCCGGTGGATATGCAAGCCAAATTGCTGCGCGCCATCGAAGAACAGGCCTTCCGCCGGGTGGGCGGCACCAATCTCATCAAGGTGGATGTGCAAATTCTGGCCGCGTCAAACCGCGATCTGCCCACCATGCTGCGCGAGGGCAACTTCCGTGAAGACCTGTACTACCGTCTGAAAGTCGTCGATCTCGACATCCCCCCGCTGCGCGCCCATAAAGAAGATATTCCCGCGCTGGTGGGCCTATTCGTCCAGCATAACAACCAGCGCATGGGGTTGAATATCAGCGATATTTCCGAACGCGCCATGCAGGCCCTGATGCAGCACAACTGGCCGGGCAATATCCGCGAACTGCGCAACGTCATCGAGCGCGCCATGCTTTTCTGCGATGAGGCCATAATAGACCTGCCCCATCTCTCGCCTGAATTTCAG
>JABGRQ010000092.1:1839-6992 GCA_018648225.1 Chloroflexota bacterium | reverse complement strand
ATCTGGAACAATTCTTGCACCATAAGAGCAAACAGGAGATCACTATGCTCAACTTAAACTCAGCTGATATTCTACTCGCCATGATCCTCAGCCTTTTCTTGCTGGGCACCATCACCTTCGCCAGCGGAATCGTCATCCTTCTCACCCGCACCGTTGGGCGCGATGTCAGCGCCATCACCAGCAGCACCAGCAAACTAGCGCAAAAAGCGCTCGCCAACGATATCGCCGGTCTGGTTGGCAATGCCTCGGTTTTACTGAATGCCACCAACGAAATGGTGCGCACCAGCGCCGGAGTTGGTGTGCTATTGCTCTTCATCGGACTGCTGCTAATTGGCATCGCGCTTGGCCTGGCTGTATACTTCCTGGGAGGTTCTGTGACCTATGACGCGCTCATCGGCAATCGTTGATCTTAAGAATGCATTGGGGGAAAATGACTGGCCGCGCGTGATTCCCGCCCTGCGGCAAGACCCTCTCGTCTGGCTGGCGCTTCAGAGCGCGGACTTCAGGCTGGCAGCCATCAATAAGCTAGGACCTACCCCCGAGGTCTGGTCCCCTGCAAATCTGGCCCTGATCGCCCTCGGCAGCGACCTGCGCACCCAGCACCTGCGCGCCGCGAAAAATATCCACCCCGAATTAATCGCCCAGGTATATCTGGCTTCACAACCCGCCACCAAGAATATCACTACCCCAACATTGGCCCAGGCCGGGCTGCTGGCGCTGGAAATCATCAACCAGCCCCGACGCTGGGGTGAACTGACCCACACCGCGCTGCATCATTGTGTGCTGGCCTGTCTATTTGCCATACTTCCCAATCCCGCTACGCTGTTTAACGCAATCAGCGTTGAGCAGGCCATCCACGCCGTGCTTGCCAATCCATTCACTGCCGAAACCCAACTCGAGCAGATCGAAAAACGTCTGCTCGCGGCCCCCGCCGACGAGCGGTTGGCCGCTCTCAACACCCTGCGCGAACAACGCCCGGAAATCGCCGCCAAACTCGCCCAGCACAGCCCAAAGCGCACTACGCCTGCTCCCAATCTGCGCACACATAACCCGCGCGCCAAAGGTGTGACGGCCTCATTGCACATGCCGCTCACCGATCTGCAAAGTATGCTTCACCAGGCCGATGAACAACAAATCGCCGGGGACGCTCAAGATGCCCGCGCGACGTTGATTTCAGCACAAAAAGCAGCCAGCCAGATTCAAATTTCAATTGCGCTGGAACTGGCAAAAAGCGCCATTCAAGAAGGCAACCCGGAAGAAGCGCTGACACTTTGGAAGCAAGCGGGCGGGCAGGCGCTCTCCGATCAGACCGCCAATCTCGTAATGGCCCTCATCGATCACGGCTATCTCGCCGCGGCGCAATCGCTGGCTGAGCCGCTGAATAATATCGAAAGTGAAAATAGCCCTTTGGTTCTAATCACCAAAGCAAGGATTACCATGTTTAGCGGCGAC
The DNA here is from genome assembly GCA_018648225.1 of Chloroflexota bacterium. Lineage (NCBI taxonomy): Bacteria > Bacillati > Chloroflexota > Chloroflexota bacterium. The sequence goes on along the minus strand of JABGRQ010000092.1, from coordinate 5,540 downwards.
CTGGCAGCCGCGCGCGAGTTGGCGCAACAGGCTATCGAACTCGTCAACACTGATAATACGTATACCTGGGACGCCAGCGCCTTAGCAAATCTGCTGTTGGAACTAGGGATGCACACACAGGCCATTGAGGTCGGCGAAAATTATATTCAACAGAACCCGAATAGCGCCGCTACCGCAAAACTACTCGCAAAAGCCTATCGCGGCACCGGCGAAGCTGAACCCATGCTGCACTGGTCGCATCTGGCAGTTGCGCTGGAGCCAAAGAATACAACCCTGCAACGCGACCTGGCTGAAGGGCTAGAATTGCTTGATGAGTGGCAACAAGCCTATGATATTCGCCAAAAACTGTTGCATGCCACCGAGACTCCTTCCCCGGATGACCAGTTTGCTTTGGCGAAAACTGCGTTGCGCGCCGGTCATCCGCAGCGCGCCGCCGAAGCCGCACAAGGGTTAATTCTAAGCGATCCGCACGATGGCGCAGCAACCGCGTTGATGGGACAGGCGCTCGTTGAATTGGGACAGCGCAATGAAGCCCGGCAACTTTTTGAAAAAGCGATTCAAATTTCCCCCCTCATCAGCGATCCCTGGCTGGCGCTGGCCGATTTTTACCAGCAAGAACATGAATGGCAGCAAGCCTTCCACACCCTGCAAACCGCATCCAGGTCCGTGCCGGAGGCTCCCGATGTTCATCTGGCGCTCGGAAAAATCTATCAACAGCAAGGCGATGCTACCCAGGCATTGGCGGCTTTCCGCAAAGCTAGTGAACTCGCCGATACAGCCACGCAGCCCTCAGCGGGAAATCTGACCATTGAAATCCAGCTTGCATTGGGAAATACTTTGTTGGCGCTTGGTCACGCCGAAGAAGCCCGCCAGCAACTCGAAAGCGCCTATCGGCAAGCGCCCCATACCAATACCCTGGTGCATAGCTATGCCCGCAGCCTTATCGCGACAGAACAGCCTCAGAAAGCCGCTGAATTGCTTGAACCACTTCTGGAAACACCCGGCAACACCCCAATTGAATTGGATTACGCCCGCTCGCTCATGGCAATGCGCGAGCGTGACACAGACGCGCAAGCAATTCTCAAGGGAATTCTTGAGCGCGATGCCAAAAACCCCACAGCCACGGCGCTAATGGCTGAGGTTTTGGAGCGCTCCGGCGATGCAAAAGCCGCGCTGACGGCTTATCGCACCGCGTTGAGCATCAATCTCGAACAAAACCCGTTGCAGGCAAAATCGCTGGCGTTGAATCTGGGGCGGCTGGCTTTGGCCGAAGAACAGCACGAAATCGCCCTGGGGGTCCTGGAACACTTTGGGCAGCAATACCCCGATGACCCCCAGATCGCGCGCTTGCTGACGCAGGCGTATCGCGTCAATGGAATATCGGAAAAAGCGCTGGAAACCGCGCAGGTAGTCCTGCGAGTTGAACCCGCCACTCCAGAGAGAGTGCTGTGGTTCGTCGATCAGGCGCTGGACTTGAAGGCGCCCGAACAGGCTTTAGCCGCGCTCAATCAGAACATTGAAAAGAATGTGTCGCAATCGTGCTTGCACTTGAAACGTGCACAAGTGCTGCTACAGGTTAATGAACATTCATCTGCGCGCCGGGCTTTTGAACAGGTTTCGATCATGGAAAATGTGACTCCTGCCGAGTTGGGTACAACCGCTGAAGGTCTGTTGGCAACCGATAGCCCCCAGCAAGCGATTTTAAGTTTTGAGCGTGCTATTCGTATGGCGCAGCAAGATTCGGAGCAAGATCACACGCAAATGCAGCTAGGCCTGCTGAAGAAGCTGGCTGCCACACAAAAAGAATTAAAAGATCATCCCAGCGCCCTCAAAGCGCTCGACGAAGCCCTTGTAATCGCCCCGGCAGATTCATCATTGGTCATCGAAAAAGCGGAATTACTGCTCGAGATGGAACAACTGGAACAGGCTGGCGAATGGGTTGAGAGCCAACTTGCCGAAAACCCAACCGATCCGCACTTGAATTTACAGGCCGCGCTGATCTTGCGCTTGCTCGGTGATTTGCCAAAGGCGGCCGTGCGGGCACAAAGCGCGCTGCATGGTTTTCAGGAAAACGGCAGCGAAAATGAAGGCACACTCGCCGCGACCATCGGAGGGCAAATTGCTATCGCCATGCTGCGCGATGAAGATGCCGCTGCTATTCTCGCCACAACCGCGGGCATGCACCCCCAGCAACACGCCAATGATAGCGCCGTGGCCTATTATTGCCTGCTAGGGGAACTGGCCCTGCAAAACAACGAAGAGGTTGCAGCCGCCGATGTGCTCACCCGCGCCCTCCAAATTGATCCACAGCACCCGCGGGCGCTGGCTTTACATACACGCTTACGCATCCGTCAGGGGGGCGGAGCCGCAGCCGACGAACTCTTCGATGAAGCCATGAAACAATTTGGCGAAAATCAGCGCGCCCAACGCAGTGCGCCCGAAGATTATTACGCCCTGGCAGAAGCGGCGATTGAATGTCATGCCTGGGATCCGGCAGCCTATCTACTCAAAAAAGTTGCCAAACTCACGCCGCGCGAGCCGTGTGCCCAACTCCAACTGGCGCGCATTCTGGCGCTGCGCGCCGAGTTTCAGCGTTTCTATCAGGATGTGCATCTCAGCAAACATGCTCTGGGGGAATCGGCCCTCGGTGAACATAACTATCAGCAATTCGAAATTGCAATTCTCAATGCGTCACAGTTGGTTGAGATCATTCAGGCCGCCGGGCTGGACACGCGCACTCGACGCGCAAAGATCGCATACTGGATGGCGCGCGGGCAGGCGGCTTTCCAGCCCAGCGACAGCCACACCCAGGCTTTGCTTGAACTCCCCTCCACAGTAGACAATCTCACAGCGACGCTGGCGGCCTTGCGACACAGCGCCCAGGGACCAGGTGCCGCTCAAAAGGCGCAACAATTACTTAAACCCGAATCCGGCCGCGCGCCCGAAGCGCCGATCCTGCTTTGTCAAATCGCACTGGCGCTGCTGGATGAGAATCCGGTTTTAGCCAATCAGGCGGCTGAAAAAGCACTTAACAAAGCTATCCGCGAGAATATTGTCACCACACCGCTTTACCACGCTGTCCGGGCAACAGTAGCCGGTAAACTTGATGATCCGGAAGTTGAGTTGCAGGCGATCCAGGCGTTGCTGGCCCTGTGCGATAACGAGGCCTACTGGTATGAGCGCGCCGCCGATATTATCGCTGCCCAGCATAATGCCGCAGAACCCTTGCAGCTTGCGCCCGCGATTGAATATCTCGAAAAAGCGCTGCTCACGGAACCCCACTCGCTGCCTCTGTATCATAAGTTGGGGCACGCCCAGGTCGCCATTGGCGATTTGCCCGCAGCCATCCATACATATCGCCAGGCTACCGCGTTGGCGCCTGAAGATCACCGTCTCTGGCTATATCTGGCACGCGGCTATCACACACAGGGAAGCATTCGGGAAGCGCGCGCCAGCGCCCAAAAAGTACTCAACCTTCAACCGGATCATGAAACAGCCCATTTGCTATTGGCTGAACTCGATCTCGGCGCAGGCCGCGTTGAGAATGCACAACGGCACACTGCCAAAGCCTTGCGCGTCAATCCGCGTAACCCGCGCGCGTTGTTGATGCACGCCGAAACATTAACCGCACAGGGACAGGTTGCCCAGGCCCTGGCCGCTCTCGAAACCGCGGCGGCACGCATGATCCCAACGGTTGAACT
>JABGRQ010000092.1:0-1739 GCA_018648225.1 Chloroflexota bacterium | reverse complement strand
ATTTTGGCGATTGACCAACGCCCCGATTGGGTCCCCCCTTATCTTGAACTGGGGCGCGCTTACCATGAGCGGCGGCAATATAACCTGGCGTTGCAAACGTATCATCAGGCCATTGCGATTGCCCCAGAGGATGCCAGCGCATACCACCTGGCGGGGCAAGCCCTCAAAGATGCCAAAGATTACGCCAACGCGGAAAGCATGCTGCGCAAGGCCGCCCGGCTCAACCCCGAGAATATCAGCATCCAACGCCAATTGGCGGCCATGATTGCCATGAACCTGGTACATAACCCCCGCAAGACATTTGCCACCGTTGATGAAAAAACGGCATAAACCCAAACGGAAACTACTATGAAAACGCTACAACCCCTTCCCCCTGGTGAACCCTGGCCGAGACCGTATCTGAATGAAATTCTACAAATGGCTCTCAACGTCAAAACCTTTAGCTTCGCGCGCCAGGCGGCACTGGCCTGGCTAACCCATTACGAGCGCGATTTGCACATCCAGTTTTTGCACGCCCAGGCTTTTATTGGCGAAGGCATGGCCGCAAAGGCGTTGCCAATTCTGGAGGGTGTTTGCACCGCCGATCCCGAATTCTTTGAAGCGCAGGAATTGCGCGCCAGCGTTGGCAGCAATTTGCAAGCCAAGGGGATGGATGCGGCCCGCGGGGCGTATCTGGCCCTGGGGGGGCGCGTCGCGGCGACCTCGAAGCTGGCTCAGCCCGCCCCGGCGTGGACTCAGCCCCTGCGGGTGGCCTACCATGCCCTGCAAGGTAAAAATTTCGCCGCCGCCGAAGAGATCATCACCGAAACGCTGATCTACGACCCGCCCAATATTTTGGCCGCGCTGACCCATCTGCGCATCTTGTGGTCACAGCCAGAGACACCCCAACAGGCCACCCAGAGCCTGGCCGAGCATTATCACCGCCTCTGGCCGGACTGCGTGACGATTCAACTCATCCTGGCCGATAGCATGATGAGCGCGGGCAGCGCCGACCACGCCGTGGCATTGCTACACCGTGCTGCATCCAGCGATCCCGCCGGGCAGGTTCCAGCGCGTTTATGGGGCGTGGAAAATCCCTACCGCACGCTGTGGCCGGAGCGGATGCGCGCCGTGCTCGATATTTCGATCCCGGCTGGGGTGGCCGCAGCCCTGGGGTGGAATCTGCTCCCCAACGGGCAGCCGCGCAAGGAAACAGAACCCGCCTCCAATATTGAGCGTCAACCCGAAAAGAGCGCGCCAACCCCGGGGCAGGCCAGCGCGCTCCCCCACAGTCCAGAAATCCTGCCGATTAAAAACACTCCGAAACCGCCCAGCCGTTCTGGCAAATCGTCTGATTTAAAAGCGGAAGTGAAACGCGCCCGCGCAGAAGCGCGCCACATATTGAATCCGGACAAAGACAAAGCAATACAAAAAGAGATCGGCATCGAACTGGAAACAGCTGCCCGGCGTCTCAAGCTGCCTGATTTGCCCAAAACGGATGGCGCTTTGCCAGTGTATGTCGTGATGAGCACACAACACGGTATGGCGCGCAAATATGGCGCGCAAACTGCCGGAATGATTGATGAAGCCATGCAAGCCCTGACCCTGCGGCTGCGCCAGCGCAATGGCTGGGGCGCACTGTTGGTTTACCCCGATGATCCCGCCGGTATGGCTGGATTAGGGTTAAAACCCGCCGCCCCCGATGATCCCTGGGCTTTGAAACTGGCCTTGCACGATATTGATACCGCGCTGCGCGCCAA
>JABGRQ010000091.1 GCA_018648225.1 Chloroflexota bacterium | reverse complement strand
TCTCGACGCGATGGCGACCAGACATCGCGAACAGCCACATGGTGTTCATTTAGACCGCCATTGATCAGTGGGGCTGGTAATCCTTTGTAATACGAATAATGCGCAGCGATATATTTCGCCGTTCTTGCCACTTGTGGAATTTGGGTCAGTTGCCCCGGGAAATCGGCTTTATTGGTGACCCCTACAGTAATCATCGTGTTATCAGGATGGCTTCGTGAAGGCACAATTTCAAGCCAATGGCTCGAAGGCTCATCGCCATATCCCGCCAGAAAAGCATAACCACCCTGGCATAAATGCTTACCTATATAAATGCAGTAGCTCATCAACAGCCCTATTTTCCATCAGAAATTGGTTTTTGCGCCCAAGCTTCGACAATATTGAAATCGGACCCCAGGGCGAAATCGGGACCTTTTTCGTCGATTTCTCTCTGATGGGCAACCACATCCCTTCAATAGACCTCTTGCAAAAGTCATAACGTAGCCAGAAGTTCAAAATTATTAATGGCAGCGATCAAGTTAAAACGCAATCGGAAGCGTTTGCGACGATTACGATAGCGCTCGCTAAGGATGCGAAACACTTTTAGTCTTCCAATCACATGCTCGACATAAATACGTTGCCTTGCCAGTTTTCGATTAGCAGTTTTTTGCTCCGGTGTGAGCGGATGAAGTTTGGATTTCTTGGCAGGGATCTGGCTAGTGGTGTGAACTTTCTGGATGCCAAGATATCCTGTATCTGCTAAACATAGAATGTCTTGGGCGTTCTCTTTGAACAAGCGAAAATCATGTTGGCTGCCAGTACCAAAAGCGGTTGCAATGATTTCCATCGTGTTTTGCCGAATAATTACTTGTGCTTTCTGGGTATGGCGTCTCTTTTTGCCGCTGTAGTATCGTTTTTGCTTTTTTTCGGGCGTTCAATCGGTTGTTCACTGACATCCACCAGGATAACTTCAATGAGTGTATCACTTGGCTGGAGTACTTTCTTTCCAGGCAAACGAAACTCTCCTGAACGCATCAATGCATCTTCTACTTTGTTGACCGTGCGACAAACTGTTGCTTCACTGATGCCATACGACCCTACGATGTGAAACTGGGTACGATATTCTCGCCAGTACATCAAGGTCATCAGTAATTGGTCTGCACGACTCAATTTTGGTGGACGACCAAAATTCCGGAGTTCTTTTTCAAGAACAGCTAACATCTTGGCGAATGTCCCTGGTTTTACACCCGTTAGCCTTTTGAAGTCAGCGTCTTTCCAGTCTTTGATTTCTTCGTATCTCATTCACCTATTATGACACACTTATGCAAGAGACCTATTGAGCTGCGCTTCAATGGAATAATGATCATCCGTAGCTTGTTCTTCGGTTGAAACACGGGCGTAAAGGATAACTTCCTGTGGATTTGAAGTCATGTTGTTCTCCAAATTGTGACCCATAGAGGGGGGATGGATGGTTTCGTCTCCATTTTAGCCCATCTTCAGCGTTGGTCATCATCCAATTTAAAATTTGCGTCTTTGGTTTCTTCTTGAAACTTGCGGTTCACTTCCATCAATTTCTGTAGAAAGGCTTCGGTTTGACGCTCAATCTCCCAGGCCGATTCTTCTTCCAGTGGCGGGTACGGTTTTATTGGCGGATTGATCATGGCAATGGTTTCCCTCTGGGTTCAACGATTATCGGTCTTGATTCCAAACTTTAGCCAGGGGCAGTTCGCGACTGAACTCGTCAATGCGCTGACGCTCAATAGCTGTGATTTCTGTGTTCTTGCCTTTGGTGGTCATAGCATCCTCCCAATATATGTGGTGTCTCCAAAGAGTTCGTCGGTGAGAGAGTCGTCCTCGTCTGCTTCCCCTTCACAAGCTTCTTCTTCCGGCCAGAGTGTGAGCTGGCGTCCGCCGTCTAATACCAGGCTGGCGATATCGTTTTCAGCCATCCCGAAGGGCTGCAGCACCTGGAAAACGGAACGCACCAGCAAATCTCGATAGCGGGCTTTGTCGATCTGGCTCCATTTCGGTTCTTCGGGCAATCCCCATGCATAGACCCCCGGTTTCTCCCCTTTGACGTAGAGTATCGGCACGCGCTGCCCAACCCGCACCTCGATCCCGGCTGAGCGCAACTGCCGGGCAGCCTTGGCAGGCTCTGAATTTCCCCGGTAGTCATCCGGCTCGCGTGAAAGCCGTCTGCGGGTGACCAGCTCTTTCAGCAGAACACGTTCCCCATACAAATCGGCCACCGCCTGGTAGACAATTCCCAGGGCGTCAGGAATATGCTCCCCCAGGCGCTTCGTGTCCGCTTCACTGCTCAGTTCGGCCATAACCGACCGCTCCGCATTCGTGATCCAGGCCGGGGAATCGGCCCTACGCTGGGCCAGACCGCGCACTTTGAGCGCACCGTCATAGAACTTGCCGAAGTAACGGTTGGAAGCCCCGATGCGCGGGTTCATCTTCGACGGCAGAAATGCCAGCCACTGGAAGATGCCTTCCAGTTCGATGCTCAGGCCGGTGCGCTGGTTGATGGCTTCGATCAATTCCTGGAAATCTTCGGGGGTTCCGGCGCCTGCTTTGTGGACGAAGATCGAATCCGTGTTTCCCCCCAGCACTTCAAAGCCGAAATCGTGGGCCGTTTCGATGGCTCGCACCAGCATCTCGCGCCCGATGGCGCAGATGGCTTCATGCGCCAGAATACGTCCATATAAATTGTGGGCATGGCCTTGATAGCCAAAGGAGACATAGCCCAGCCACTTCAGGCCATCAATCGTGCCCTGCAGCTGCCCCTGGCGCGGGTCATTGGGCAAGAGCGTTTTGCGCAAAGCCTTGGCCAGACGGCGTTTCTCCAGCAATGGTTTCAAAATGGCAGCCACCAAGCCGGGCTGATCCTGGCGGATCGGCATCCCACTGTGCGGCACGATACGGTTTGTCGCGCCCGTCTCCCCGGCGGTTTCGCCGCTGATATTCCAGCCTGCCATGATCGACGGATACATCGAGAAGAAATCCAGCTCGGCCACATTGCGGTGCAGGCCGACGATGGGATGGTAGTTCAGCCCGCCGCCATCAGCATGGTTGAGCGCCATCAGTGGGCGGAAGGGTTCGGTCTGGCGTTTCTCCTGCGGCACCAGCACCCCCCAGCGCAGCGCCTGACGCATCTGCATGGCGGTGAAGCCTGCCCCTGGACTATTTCTGGCCGCAATCTGCACATCTAAACCGCTGACGCGGCCCATTTCGATGGCCGCCTGTAAACGGAAGCCCCCGCTCATGGCGGCATTGGCTGGGTCAACATGCCAGCGGCCATAGAGCAGGGTCTGGGCGGCGCGGTAGTTCACCTGACCATAGCTGTGATAGGTCAGTTCATCTTTAATGAAAGGTGCTTTGGCTTGATCGCGATTGGGGTTGAAGTCGATCTGGTATTTTTCGGCAATCTGCGCCAGGCGGGGGAAGAGCCAGGCATCCCCCCAGCGGGCCAGGATCACATCCGGATCAAAGCTGTCTAGGATGTGGATCACCCCCATTAACAGTTCTTGTTCATCACAGGTTTCAAGTTCCCAGGAGGCATCCTCGTTTTTTAGAATCAGGTGTCCAGGCAATGCATAGGCGGGATCGCAATCCGGCTCAATCCACAATATACGCAGATCAGGCAGGGCATAGCTCAAATCCCAGGGGCTGTCCAGCACGTCCAGGCTGACCACCTGCTGGTTATTATCAGCCAGCACCATACGGCAGCGGGCCATCGGGAAGGCCCCGGTTTCGCCGCCATAGCGCACCGAGAAAGGGATGCGGGCATTGTAGAGCTGCAAATCCCGGAAGCGTGACTGCAAATCGTAGAAAAGCCGGGTTTGTGTGACCGGGTCGGGGGCCGTGATAGCCAACACCCGGCGCGGGCCTTTGAAGAGATCGGTGCGAGTTGTGAAGGCCGTTTCCAGGGGTGATGGCTTGCGGGACAAGTAGCCTTGCGCGGCCTGCAAGCGGCGCTCGTCGCGCCCGGCGGCATAGAACGTGGCCGGGAAGGGCTGCCTGAGCCGCAGACGCCTTCCGTCCTCGGCAATCAGCCACAAGACCGCCCCGTCTTTCGCATCGGGATACACCGCCAAGAGCCAGCCGATAATCTCAGGCATAGTTCGGATACAGCAGTTCGAGCAGTTCTTCCCGCAGGCGCTTGCGCAGGTCTTCGATCTCCCAGCGCAGGCCTTCGACTTCGCCCTTGAGCAGGATCGTCTCCATCCCACGGGCCTGACGCTCAGCTTCGAGCTGCCGGATGCGGTGATCCTGATCAACGATTTTCTCATCCAGGCGGTGGATGGCTTTCTCCTGCTCCAGATTCATCGTCAGCAGGATGCTGGTGATCGGCAGCGGATGCTTGGCTTTCTCCGCTGCCGGGACATGAAACTCGGCCTTGTTCCACAGATCGTCGAAGCGCGCTTTGTCGCCACGTTGCAGCAAAGCCCGGCGCATTTCCGCAAACAAGGTCCGCTCGCGTTTAAACTGCTGGGAAAAGGGTGGCAGGGTATGGCCCATCGGTGGTTCCTGTGGAATGGTGATCGGTGGAATACTCGCAGGCGCGGCTGCTGCGGCAAAGCGCCGCTGCCAGTCGCTCCAGTGCGGGCTGTGGTCGGGCGCTGACGAAAACCAGGGAGGCCTGACTCAAACGCCGCAGTTCGACCCGGCACTGGGTGAAGAAGCGCTCAGCCTGGCGGTCATCTTCCTCGCCAAAGCGCGCCAGCAGATCGCTGACCAGCAGCGGGGTTGGGTCGGGGGTCAATTCGATGAGAAAATCCAGCAGTTGGAGGGCGGTTTCCGCGCGGGCGAAGACGATGCGCTCTTCCAAAATCCAGGTATATGCCTGACCGACGCGCCGGGCCAGTTCATAGGCCAGATCGTAGAATGGCAGGCGGTTGCCGCACACCAGCAGGCGCACGCCAGTGGTGAGGGCCAGTTCGACCGTCAGATCAAAGCTGACGGAATGCGGGATGCGGTAAATCTCTCCGAGCGGGAGTTGTGCAGGGGGTTGCATGTCCCCCACAATAATGGAAACATGCGTTCTAGTCTATCCCCCACAGGATGATATTGCGGGGGATTTAAGGGGTAACCCGATGGGGGATGCAGATATGGGGGGCGGGGGAGGCCAAAACCGGCAGATATACGGGTCAGGTAGACGACTTTGGATGATCAAACCCGCCGAAATTCCACCTGCGCAGCATATAGCGCAGTTGGTGACGACCGCGCACCTGGAACTTGCGAAGAATTTCGCGGATATGGGATTTGACGGTTTCGGAGGAGATATCGAGTTTGACGGCGATTTCGGCATTGGTGTACCCCAGACAGGCCAAGGCGGCGACTTCCTGCTGGCGCTGGGAGAGTTCCCGCCAGTGACGCATATGCTGACTGGTGGTTTGGTACTGCTCGATGGCAGCTTTTTTCAGTAACAGCGCCGCCAATTCTTCCAGACTGTATTCCTGCCCTTCCGCCAATTCCCCCAGCAGGCCCAGCAGTTCATCGTCCACCGGGATCGTCAAGGTTGGGTTTGATCGTTTGCGGGCGAGACGCAGGTTGTCAACGATAAGCTGAAATCCGGTGGTCATGAATTGCATCCTGGATGGTACGAATAATTAGAATATGCGTTCTACTACGGCATCGGTATGCCATCCTCGCCAAAGCCCTATTGCTTGTGTCGGGACAAAAGATAGGACAAAAAAAGAAATTACTAAACTTGTAGTAAAAGCATCGCCAAATACACAACTTAGTTTCAAGTAGTAAGTGCAACTTTAAAGGTCAAAAAAGGAGGCAAGCTGAGTTAGGATAAGTCTCCCAGACCGACCAGAATTCAAAGTACGAGCAAGCCTATAGGCTTGCTCGTACTCAGGACGCCGTGGTTTCCCCCTAAAAACCACCAAAGAAGTGTCCAGTTCTATGGGACCACCACAGCCTTCTTTTTTTATACATTTTCGCTGACAGTTTTGCTGTTGCTTATTGCCCCATATGTATCTGTCTTCAAAACTTCATTGAGCATTACTCATTTCTCTCTTATTCTTCTGAAAGCGTTACTTCCGCTTGCCTGTTGACGATTTTGTTAATTTCCATCCGTACGCTTTCAGGAAGCGGTTCGGGCTGATGGTCGTTGAGAATTGTCTCAACCCGTTGCCTTGCCCGTTCGGCTAAAGATTTGCTCCCGCCTTCTTCCCACTCCTTGAAAATACCACGCTCGAACAAATCCGGGTACCAGGTTTTCTTATAGTTCTTGAAGGTATGATTGGTTCCCAGATAGGATCCATTGGCGCCAACCTTGGCGATATCACCCAATGCCAAGGTTTCATCATTCACTTCTATATCGGTGAAGAAAGCTTTCACCCAGTCTACAATCTGATTACAAATGACCAGTTGGGTAAATGAATATGTAAGACCGGATTCCAGATAGCCTAAATCATGTATGATATTGCCTCCCAAGAGGACATCTGCAAAGATCGTCAGGGCTGCTTCGGCAGCGGCTTGCTGGTCAACAACCTTCGAATCGCTCCCCCCTGCCAAAGAAAACGTAGGCAGGCTATAGCGTTGAGATAGAGAACGGATAAAACCCTTCTCCGGATACGCATAAGGCGAGACCATCGTACGCATATCCATAGAGGCGGGGTCCATTGCCGAAATAATCATTGGCGCTCCGGCGCGAACAATTTGCGAAAGAACCAACCCCACCAGCATCCCCGCATTATCCAGGGCTATTGCACCCGCCTGTGTCATTGGACTGGTAACGCCTGCATTCGACCCAGGAATGTACAATGATGGCAACCCCTTCCGAGAAAGATATATCAGTTTTTCTAATGGATCATCATTATGAACTGCTCCAGATATTGTATTAATATAACATGTCAAAATCGGTTTTTCTCGAAGGGCATCGGCGCCACCAACCACTGCCTCTGCCATTTCTACCGAATTTTTTAAGCCCTGGGATTTGTAAGAGACAACGATGATCGGTTTGGTTGTGTTCGCGAGCATCACTTCTGTTTGGTAGGTATCCGCCAGAGTCTGATCTACATCTGATGGCAAGAGCATTGACATAATAAAATCGATGTTGGGCAGGGCGTCACACAGGCGCACTCCTTCAACAACATCTTGCAGTGTTGGTTTTCGCCGTGCACTAGTGCGATGGTCGATGATATTCAAGCAATCGGAGCCGGGGCCAAAAAAGCAACGGTCTCCACCCAAAGGCATAACAGGATTTCCGTGACGGTCGTAAAGTGTCACTTCATTGGGAACAGTCGAAAAGGCATTCTCCACAAGCTTTGGCGGTATGCGGACAAGATTTCCGTCGGATACGCTTGCCCCTGCTTTTTGTAATAGGTCAATAGCTTCAGACAAATAAAGCCGCACACCAATATCTTCCAAGATTTCGAGACTGGCTGCATGGATTTTTTCTGCCTGGGTATCTGTGAGGCGGGTGTATCGATTCTTTAGGTTTCTATGTGGGGTGAGCATAATATTATCTCCAACAGAATTAATTGGCCAAAATCTTGGCATCTTCAGGCACCCAACTAATTTTTACAGTGGCGCCTTTAGGAAATGCGCTGATATTCTCTTTGCTGCGGTTTTGGATCCTGATCTGTATCTCCTGACCGGTTGCCAATTCCAATAAATACCTGATATCCGTCCCAATATAGACAACTTCCGTAATAGTTCCAGAAATACCCGGCCCTTCTTGTTCGCCAGGAGATGATATAACCATACGTTCTGGACGAATAGTAATCGTTGTGGCGGCATTCTGTGCTGGTTTCTCGCTACTCATCATGGCATAGCTTCGCTGATTGCCGATTCGGATCACGGCCCATTCCTGCTCCATTCCTTCAAATGTACCATTGATGAAATTACTTTCTCCAATAAAATCAGCAACAAAATGGTTGGCTGGTTCTTCATACAAACTCACCGCATCACCCATTTGCTGGATAATCCCATCTTTCATCACCGCTATCCGGTCTGACATGGTCAATGCTTCTTCTTGGTCATGGGTAACATAGATAAATGTGATTCCGACCTGCTCTTGAAGATGCTTCAACTCAATCTGCATATCTTTCCGTAGTTTGAGATCCAAAGCACCAAGCGGTTCATCAAGCAAGAGAACAGATGGTTGGTTTACCAGGGCACGGGCGAGTGCGACACGTTGCTGCTGACCCCCTGAAAGTTGGGATGGTTTACGTTGCCCCATGCCGGTCAGTTGAACAAGTTCAAGTGCTTCTGCCACACGCCGATCTTTCTCCAATCTTGGGACCCGCTTGATGGTTAGACCAAACCCCACATTTTTTTCCACACTCAAATGAGGGAACAGCGCATAATCTTGAAAAACAGTGTTAACCGGGCGCTGATTTGGCGGAATATTGGTCATCGGTTTCCCCATGATGAACATCTCTCCCTCGCTGGGTTGCTCAAATCCGGCGATCAAGCGCAGCGTTGTCGTTTTTCCACACCCACTTGGTCCGAGTAAAGTAAAGAATTCATTCGGGGGAATACACAGGTCCATCTTTTTTACGGCCACGACAGCATCTGAACTGCGTCCGGCGCTGTAGATCTTTGTTACGTTCTTTAGTTCAACAGCGAAATTCATCATTCTTTTTTACCTCGCTTAATATCTATTTGCCCATAACTGCGTAACCATTCTGACAAAACCAGTAAGAGAATTGATGAAACCATGAGAATCGCCGCTAATGCCACAACAATAGGCAACCGTTTAGGGAAGCGAAGTTGAGAGTAAAGATACACAGGTAGCGTGGTTTGGGTCCCCACAAGGAATGATGAGATGGCATACTCATCGAACGAGATTGTGAAACAAATCAGAAATGCAGCGATAATAGATGGCAGAGAGATCGGTAGTGTGACCCGTAGCAAGGCTCCCCAGTAGGTGGTTCCCAGATCCATGGCAGCCTCTTCTAAATTTTTGGGGAACCCTGCCAATCGGGCAGAGATGATCAGCAAAGCATACGGCATCGAGATAACAACATGCATTATTCCGGCTGCCCATGCAGACAATTGAATTCCAATTTCCCTGTACAGGATCAAAGCAGAAACGCCGAGAATCACTGAAGGGATAACAAGAGGCATAGCACTTAAAGCCGTGATAATATCACGGCCAGGGAAATTAAAGCGCACAATGGCAATTGCTCCCATCGTGCCAAGCAGCGTTGCCACCATAGACACACCAATTCCCAGAAAAATACTTACTTGAACCGCATTTAATAGCTCCTTGGTCTTGGATAATTCAGCATACCAATTTAGGGTAAAACCTTTCATGGGAAAGGAAAGATGAATGGAGTCATTAAAGGAAAATATAATTAATAGAATGATTGGCACGTATAAAAGCAAAGCCAGGGTCAAAAAATATATGCCACCAGGGTTTCGAAATCTACGCATTTTATATTCCCAACAGGTCTGAAACAGAAACGAATCGAGTAAATAGCCAGAGCAGCACAATAAGAGCCACTAACATGGCTATGCTCATAGTAGACCCCATTGGCCAGTTCAGCGCTTTTACAAACTGATCTTGGATCAGATTTCCATACATCAGGCTATTCCCGCCAACCAATTTGGGGGTCACGTATTCACCAATAGTGGGGATGAAGACAAAGAAGAATCCCGCTATTACACCCGGCAAACTCAGTGGGAGTGTCACCCGCAAGAATGCCTCCCAGGATTTGCATCCAAGGTCAGATGCAGCTTCTAGCAAGTTCTTGTCGATCCTTTCAAGGGCAGCAAAGATAGGCAAGGCAACAAAAGGTACCCACACATAGACCAATGTGAGGATGATTGCCTGGCGACTGTACATGAGAATAGGTGATGCCTCTTTGGTAAGTCCTAACCATAACAAAAAAGTGTTCAGCAGGCCATTGGACGACAAAATTAACTTCCATGCAAAGACGCGTAATAAGTAGCTAGTCCATGTTGGGACAATGATAAGGGTTAGCAAAATAATGCGTTGCGGTCCAGCACGAAAAACCAAAAAATATGCTAATGGATAGGCTAATAGCACGGAAATAAGTGAAATCATAAGAGAAATGAGGATAGACCGCCACAACAAATTCAGAAAGATTGAGTTTGTAAGAAAATATTTGTAGTTGTCCAAGGTAAAAATATTTCGTGCATCACCCATCGTTCCAGATCGAAAGCTAAAAACGATCATGATTCCGATTGGCAGGATAAAAAAAAATAGCAGGTATGATGTTGGCAGAGAAATTAGTTTCAGTACCCTGTTACTCACTGAATTTTCCATAGCTTCTTCCTTGTCTGGGCCTCTTCAAGAGTACAAATTGAAGAGGCCCGTATAAAAAGTTGTAATAAAAATCGAAGAATTTAGGAACAGTCCTCTTACTGCGAAGCCTTCACTTCAGACCATTCGTTTGACCAGAACTCTCTAGTCTCATCTGTGAGTGGCTCGTAAAGTATCAAACCTTCCACTACTTTCGGGTCCGTTAACCCCAGAAGATCGGCTGTTTCGGGGTCGATTTTTTCAATAGCGTCGAAATTGGCAACACCATAACCATATTCATTCGCCAGGTAGGCTTGAGAATCAACAGCAATGTAGGCATCAATCATCTCGGTTGCCAGTTCCGGATTCTGTGATGTTGATGGAATTGCAAACCCACACAAGTAACCCAGGCTGCCTTCATCCGGTATGACATATTTAACTTCATAACCTTCTCCGAGCAATGCAATGTAGGATGCATTCCAGGCATTGCCAGCAACCCACACATCGCCTGATGAGATCAACTGATCCAGTTCTGTCTGGTCAGACCAATACACCAGTACATTTGGAACCAACTCAGTGAGCTTTTGTTTGATCGCTTCATCTTCTTCAGGCGTTGTGTTCCACGGATCAAGCCCCAGTGCCAAAGCAGTGATAACATGCATACTCTCACCGGAATCATACACCGCAACATGACCGGCATATTGCGGATCCCACAAATCCGCCCACGACGTAGGCACTTCCTCTACAAGATCAGTGCGAACAAGAATGGCTTCAAAGCCCCAGTCCCAGGGAACCCAGTACTGTTCGCCATTGAATACACCCTTCTCCGTCAGCGGCGTTGACATACCAGACCAATTTGACAAGTTGGAAGTATTGATCGGTTGAACCAATCCCTCGTCAACCATCAGTTTCCAATATTGGTTACAGGGATGGACAAGATCCGCCTGAAAGCCATTCGATATCTGGGCATATGCTTCAGCACTCTCACCCATAAAACTAAATTGAACATCCGCATCAGGGTGATTTTTAGCGAAATCTCCCCAAAACTCTTGGAGTTCATAACCAGACCAATCGATCATAACCAGGGCTTCCGGCGCTGTCTCGACTACTTCCTCGGAAACTGCCTCGCTTTCAACTACTTCCACGGAAGAGGCCGCCTCATTTTCAACCACTTCATCAGAAACCGGTGCTTTTTGGCAGGCAGATACCAGCAATGCCAGCATGACAAATACCCCCAACAATACTAACAATTTACTTTTGTGTTTCATCCTTTACTCCTTTTTTGAAATTGTTTTCGGAAGAGAAACTGTTCAGGTTTACCTATTCCTTTTCAGGAAATCACCTCCTCAAAAAATTAATTAAAAAAGCACCCACAAAGGAGTGCTTAAAAAAACATTTATAAAGCAGGAAGTTGATCCATCCCGGCTTCTTTAGCCAACCCTGAAACCATATTTTGTAGTTCGGTCATCTGATCCGGCGGCAAATCGGGAGCTTGGTAGGCGTTGAGCAAATTCTGAAGCTGCGCTTTTGCACGCGCAAAGGTGTCAGTTGCCCCATTCTGTTCCCAAGTACGTATGGAGCCACGATCAATCGCCGCGGAGGGCAGGTATTGCTCTTTTTTTAATAGCTGGCGTGTGATGCGTTGTTTCAAAAATTCGCCTTTGAAATTGATGCCCTCGAACATCTCAGTTGCCAAAGTATCGGTGTGTACCAGCATTCCCTTCAACATACGTTTTGCCATCCCTATCGCTTCGGCGTCGATTAAAAGTTTTTCGGGACTCATGCATGCTAGAAAATCCAGCATGCCCGCGCCGGAGATCATGTTGATTCCCGCCAGAGCGCCGATCATAGCGGCGGTGCTGCTCTCCATCCCGGCTTGATAATCCACTACTTTCGCGTCGCTAGAGCCCAAATATGTATGTGTTGGAAAACCGAATGTTTTACCCACCTGGGCATAAGCTGTATCAATCATGGCGGTTTCGACCGCACCCATTGGAGTAGTACCCTGGCGCATATCCATGATAGCAGGAGCTCCGCCCCAAACGATAGGCGAACCAGGTTTGGCTAACTGGTGGATGGTGATCCCGCTGATGCATTCGGCAGTATGCTGCACCACAGAACCGAGTAATGTGATCGGCGCAGCAGCCCCAGCCAGGGGCATGGATACCATTTCAGCGGGGATACCGGCTCGAGCCAGATCAATCAGGCTTCGCGAGCCAAACTTACTCCAGATCAAGGGTGGGGAAGGGCAGACATCAAATACAGCGGTCGGTTTTTTAGCTAGTGCATCACGCCCGCCGGCGAAGATCGCCAACATATCAATCATAGCGCTGGTATTTTGGGTCGTGAAGGCTCCGGTGACCACTGGTTTTTTCGAGAACATTAGCACCAAATACAGGCGGTAGAGATCACCAATTTCTTTGGGGACTTCACTACACACGACCGAAGTGGATTGGGCATCATACTGCCAGAGCGAATCGGCGGTTTTGATAACTTTGACAAGGTCCTGGGTGGTAGCTGGGCGATGTTTCAGGGTGTCAGCATCCAAGATATTCACGCCGGATGAGCCGGGATCAAAGTGAACCGAATCCCCCCCATAGTGCACGGTCGGTTCTCCATCTCGATTATAGAGGTAAAACTCCCGAGGCACGGTTTCCAACGCTTTTCGGGCAACGTCCTCCGGGATGTGAACCACCTGCTGGTCTTCATCTACTTGGGCACCGGCATCTGCTAATAATGCGCGGGCTTCCTTGAGTTGAACCTTGATGCCAGGCTTTATCATTAGTTGAAAAGCTTCATCGATAATTTGGGCGATCAGCTCAGATGACAGAATTCTAAGTTGTGGCTGCATGATCATATCCTTTTATTTTTTGCTCATTCCAACTTACTCAATCCCCATCAGTTGCTTTGCAACCGCGACAGCACCCACAGCATCCTCGCTAAAAGCATCGGCGCCAATCTCATCGGCCCAATTGCGCGTAACAGGTGCTCCGCCGACCATTATTTTTACCGTGGGGCGCATTCCCATATCATCCAAAGCTTCAACGACATCGCGCTGTTTGGTCATAGTCGTGGTCAGTAAAGCGCTGACGCCGATAATATCAGCGTTTTCGTTTCGAGCTGTCTCGACCATGCTCATCACGGGCACATTCACGCCCAGATCAAAGACTTTGAACCCGGCTGCCGAAAGCATAGTTCCGACCAACGTTTTGCCAATATCATGGATATCACCCTCGATAGTACCCAGAACCACTGTACCCAGAAGCTTGCGCTCTGTTCCCTGTTTAGACATTTCGGGTTCCAGCACGCTTACCGCTGTTTTCATGGCTTCACCAGCCATGACAAGTTCCGGTAAAAACGCCTCTCCAGTACTAAAAAGCTCACCAACATGATCAACGCCAACAACAAAGCCTTTGTTGATCGCATCCAAGGGATCAATGCCTAACTCGATGGCTTGTTTGGCAAGGTCTTCGGCATCTTCAGACTCGCCATCGATGATGCTCTGTGCCATCGCTTTAAAAATTTGCTCAATCACGGTCAACTCCTACAATACTTTCGGTATTCAATAATTTTTGGGAAAAGAAACCCGATTTTGTTTGCGATAATAACGAAAAACGCTTGATATGTCAATAGAAAACAACGATATTCGTATGTTTTACCTTGATATTAAGCGATTCTTAGTGTATATTCGTAATAATTATACTTAATTCGCAATACAAACGGCGAAAATAGCTTATTAGTTGAAAGAGAGCAAAAAATGGATGACTTGGATATTCTTATTTTGAATGCCCTTCAAGAAGACGGAAGGACCCCATTTACTCAAATTGCTAAAAAAGCTGGCGTTGCGGAGTCTACCATTCGAAGCCGGTATACCAGTTTGGCGGAACGCGGTATAGTTCAGACCATTGCAGTAGTGGATCCATTCTCATTAGGGCATAATGCCCCTGCACTGATCGGTATCTTTGCCGAACCTGGTAAAGTTCACGCTGTAGCGGGCGCGCTTGAAAAATTGGCAGAAATTTCGTACCTGGTTTTAACGCTAGGGAGGTATGATTTAGTTGTTGAAGTTTTTTGCCGAGACCGCGAACACCTCACAGATTTAATTACGAATCAGATTCAGCTTATTTCTGGCATACGGGGCACCGAAACGCTGGTGATAGGCAAAATTTTCAAGCTTAGTTTTTTCTGGAAATTCGAGAGTGATTCTCAAATTGGATGGGGAAAAATCTGCTAATTAATTTGAATGCCGAATAGCCTAAATTCAAGGAGTAGTGTAATGGCAAATATTCTCTTACCAGATCGCGCCCGCGTAGTCATTGTTGGGGGTGGCATCATCGGGTGCTCGATAGCCTATCATTTGGCAAAAATGGGCTGGAAAGACACCCTGTTGCTGGAGCGCGATCAACTAACGTCCGGGACAACCTGGCACGCCGCGGGGTTGATGGTCACGTTTGGCTCGACATCTGAAGTTTCAACGGAATTTCGCAAATACACACGCGATCTCTACACCAGCCTCGAAGCCGAAACAGGCTTCTCAACGGGCTTTAAGCCAGTTGGGTTTATCGAAGTGGCAAGCAACCCGGATTACCTGGAAGAATATCGTCGTGTGTCCGCATTCAATCGTCATTGCGGTGTGGATGTGCAGGAGATTTCGCCCAAAGAGATCAAGGATTTATTCCCGCTGGCGCGCGTCGATGATCTGTTAGCCGGTTTTTACGTCAAAGACGATGGCCGCGTCAACCCCATCGATGCCACCATCGCCCTGGCCCGGGGGGCGCAGCAATATGGCGCCAAAATCATCGAAGGTGTTCCAGTTACTGGGATCACCAAGAAAAATGGTGTGGTGACCGGCGTGACAACCCCCCACGGAAATATTGAAGCCGAATACGTGGTCAACTGCGCCGGGATGTGGGCCAGACAACTTGGCGAGTTGTCCGGCGTGAATATTCCCAATCAGGCCGCAGAACACTACTATCTGATCACCGAAGAGATCAAAGACCTTCCGCCCAATATGCCCATCCTTGAAGACCCATCACACTACGGCTACTACCGCGACGAAGTGGGCGGTATCATGGTGGGCCTGTTTGAGCCGGATTGCGCCCCGTGGAAAATTCAGGGCATCCCCAACGATTTTTCTTTTGGCGAAATCGCGCCGGATTGGGAGCGCATGACCCCGTTTTTGGAGAAAGCGATGTCACGCGTGCCGATTACGATGGAAATTGGCATCAAGAAATTTTTCTGCGGGCCTGAAAGCTTCACACCTGATCTGAAACCGATCGTTGGTGAGGCCCCGGAATTGCGCAACTATTTTGTGACCGCCGGGCTTAATTCCATCGGCATTATCACGGGCGGCGGGCTGGGCCGCGCTATGGCACACTGGATCATCAATGGAAGCCCGGATTTCGATATCACCGGCTTCAACATTGACCGCCTTCATCGGTACCAAAACACGCCCGAATACCGCAAGCATCGCACAGTGGAGTCTCTGGGGATGGTTTACAAATGCCATTATCCGAACAAATCCTACCAAACAGCCCGGGGCGCCAAGCAATCGCCGATCCACGAGCGTTTGGCGGCACGCGGGGCATACTTCAGGGATGTCAGCGGCTGGGAAAGCGCGGATTGGTACGCCCCCGCGGGCTTCGAACCCACAGTGGATAAATTATCCTGGGGCCGGGAAAACTGGTTCCCCTGGTGGGAAGCCGAACACAAAGCGGCACGCGAAAATGTAATTCTGATGGATATGTCGTTTATGTCCAAATTTTTAGTCCAGGGACGTGACGCCGGAAAAGTTCTCAACTACGTCTCGGCCAATAATGTGAATGCCAGCACCGGCCAGGTCACTTATACCCAATGGCTGAACCCGGAAGGAAAACTGGAAGCTGACCTAACCGTCACAAAACTGGAAGAGGACAAGTATCTACTCGTTGTCACCGATACCATGCACCGCCACGCCGAAACCTGGCTCAAACGGCATATATCAGCTGATGACTACGCCTTTGTCACGGATGTAACGTCAGCCTACGCACAACTGAATATTCAGGGGCCAAAATCCAGAGAATTGCTGCAAAGCATCACCACCGCCGATCTATCGAATGAAGTCTTTCCATACAGGTGCGCCCGCGAAATCGAAATTGGGTATGCCAAAGTACTTTGTATTCGCATCACCTACCTGGGCGAATTGGGTTATGAACTGTATATACCAAGCGAACAGGCCACGCACGTGTATGATCACATCGTGGAAGCCGGAAAAGCATTTGACCTTCGCCACGCCGGACTTAAAGCGCTTGCCAGCCTGCGTATGGAAAAAGGCTACCGCGATTACGGGCATGATATGGATAACACCGATGACCCCTATGAAGTTGGCCTGGGCTTTTGCATTGATCTGCAGAAACCGGGTGGATTCATCGGCAAAGAGGCCGTATTGGCGAAAAAAGCACAGGGACCACTGAAGCGACGCCTGGCCCAGGTGTTGGTTAAAGACCCCGAGCCATTCCTCTTCCACGCCGAAGTAATTCGCAGAAATGGCGTGGATGCGGGCTACGTCAGAGCTGGTTCTTACGGCTTCACCCTGGGCGGCGCGGCAGGATTGTTCATGATCGAAGCCGACGAACCCGTAACCGCCGATTATATTGCCAAGGGAAAATGGGAAATCGAAATCGCCGGAAAGATTTACCCGGCTGAAGTATCCTTGCGCCCCTTTTACGACCCAGAAAGAAAGAAATTAGAGCTAGGAGAATAGGTCGGCTCTCCCGACTTTAAGAAAGCCGTGTCCGTATGCCAAGGGCCCTATTGATCTCCACTAAAAAACTTTGTCATACTACCTATGCGCTGCCCAGGGTGCCCCCTCACTCTGGGTGGCGTATTTTTTAGGCGGCAAGCACACCCCATAGCACGAAAGGACGTTTTATGAAACTGATCCTGACGGATCTGGAAGACACCCTGACCACCGGCTCAAGCTGGCGCGGTCTGGGTAAATTCTACCAGCGGCACTACAGCCGCCTGAAATACAATTGTTTCTTTGCCCACTTTCTGCCGCGCTTCCCGCTGATGAAAGTTGGTCTGCTTGACCGTCAGAAAACGATGACAGCCTGGATGCGTGCTGAGATCAACTTGCTGCGCGGTTTCCGCCCCAGCGAAGTCAACGCCATGGCTGAATTTGTGGTCTTCGCGATGAAAGGTAGCGTTGCGTGAATCGCATTGGCGAGTTGAATGAACAAATGCAGATCTTCCAAGGTATTGTCATCCGCCAGTTCCAGATCGCGCCAGACCTCTGGTAATGCGCGATGGCTAACTCTCATTGTATAACTGCGTACACTACCGCGGCGTGCCAGGCGAGATGGACGCGGGCGGCGATATCCTTGATCAGGATCGTATTCTCGAGGCAGATCAGGTGGGGCTTCGTAGTCGTAGGCCTGCAAGTTCTGACCAAACAAGGCGCTTACCAGCGAGAAAGACTTGGGTTGCGGGTGAGGCGCGGGCGCGTCATTCTCTTCTGGCTCATATTCAGACCAGATTTCACTGATCGGGTCGGGAGGAACCGGATGGCGGTACATCCCAGTTGCCAGTAAGTGCGTGGTAAGATCCCAAACGGTCACCCCCCAAGGCCGGCTGGCGCGTTTACGAGCGGTATCCAGGATAGCCTGGTTACGTGCCGTTACGGCAGATTCGTCACGATCTACCCGCGTTTCAAAAGCGACCGCATAGCGCTTTTCTTCCCCGTCCAGCACAGAAAAGATCAAATGATCATCCGCTTTAGCCCCCAAGGTTTCGAACCAATGCCAAAACGTTGGCGTAGCATACGTCCCCCAGTTTTTGTACGTGACATGTTCCAGCGCCAGGGTTGTGAGCGTGTTATCCGGGAGTTCTACGGTGACCGGGCCGCGGTCGCTGTATTTCTGCGGGGCAAAAAAGGTTGGCCAGAGTGCATCCCGCAGATCATCATCCCAGTACAACACCTTGTCGGCAAATTCAGCCTCTTGCAACGTGTGGCGCAAAATTGAGCCATTGAGCAATCTCATTTTCCAACCATAGCAGCCATCCCCGGTGGTGACGATCAAATAGCTCTGGCTAATAGCATTGCGGATGGTCTGTTTAGGGTTTTTGGTCGTGATAGGCGTGATAGCGTTGACTCTCTCGATGATCTCATTGACTGTCAAAGGTTCTTGAGAGGCTTGCACAACCTGGTGCGCTAACGCCGTGAAACTTGTTTTCTGTGGGGGCATACCTTCTGTCCTTGCAATAATCTCATAAAGCGCCAAACCAACAACCTGATTGGGGTGGCTGCCAGGGTCTGTCTATTTTAAAAACCAAGACTATCAGGTTATCAACTCACTGGCGATACGGTCATATAATCAAGATTAATCTTGGTGAAATAATTCTACATAGGATAACGCAAACCAGATCACCCAATAGAGGTTAAATTCCCCCATTATTCATCTACCAGGGTAGACTAATTTTATAGACCGTCTGTTCTAGAACCAATTTGCAATATCTTCCCACAATTCTGGCATTTCCAAAAGCTGAGCAAATTGGTTGACCCAACCCTGAATACGTTTTTGGTCCAAGCCAGGGTTACTTTGAATGATCCCTTGGATATCCAACAAGTCTTTTGGACGGTGTGCGATGGCTTTCATAATGATCAGGTCTTCGGGAGTTGGTAGGCGGATTGTTAACGTATCATCGATTGTATGAGAAATACTTCGCTGAATTACTTCTTCCTCGAAAGGCAAAACACCCAATGAAATATCAATGCTGGTTTGAGAGCGCTCATGGCGTAACAACAATACCCGACTACGCTTTG
>JABGRQ010000090.1 GCA_018648225.1 Chloroflexota bacterium | reverse complement strand
GTCGTCTTCTTCTTCGTCTTCGTAGTCGTCGTAGTCAAAATCATCATCGCTGTCGTCGTAGTCGAAATCATCAAGTTCTTCATCGGGTTCGTAGACCAAATCCAGTTCCAGGGGATCAAGCCAGATAACTTCGAGATCGGTTTTGCACAGCGTGCATTTGATGATCTCACCGAGTTTGACACTGCTGGTCACTTTGACAGAAGCGCCACAAGAAGGACATTCAGCCAACATATTCATTTTATTCTCCATTTATGTGTCGAGTAAGCAATAAGAAAATTAGACACATTTTTTCGAGAACAGTGTAGCATCGCAGTGTATTAAAACGATATGCTGATTGTATAAAAACCGTGTGAATTTAATGCAGTTCGTATGATTTTTTATACAAATCAGGGCAAATCCCAATAAATGGCTTCTAAAATGCGCACATCGAAATTATCCATGAGATCGGCCTTGATAAAAGCGCCAAATTTCCCTTCGCTGCCGTGGCTGTCTTCTACGGTATGCACCAAGAAGCCGTTGACATATAAATTCAGGCTGGTGTCTTCGGCGCGCACGCTCAGACGATTGGCCGCGCCCCCGCCGGTATTGATCTGCTCATGATACGCCCAGGGCACAATCTCGGTGAATTCAACGCTATCCCAGTAACGCAGGCTGTATTCGCCTTTGCAGTTTACCCCAAAGAGATACCCGCTTTCGGGTGTAGGTGCGCGAAAAACCATGCCATAGCGGTCGGCGCTAATGCAACGTTCCGCGCCGACCACGAATGTATATTCCAGATAAAAATTACTGAGATACGGCCACGAAAGGCTCCAGACCTCTATATACTCGCTATTCTTCGCCACAAGCTGCAACTCGCCGTTTTCCATCTGAATGCTGGTGTTTTCATTATCAAAGGTAAACCAGTCGGCAGGTTCGGTGAAGTTGGCGCTCCAGCCCACCTGATGGATCAGCACATTGCGGGGGTCTTCCGGAATCCAGGTTGGGGAAAGTGTGGCCGTGGGCGAAAGCGTGACAGTTTGGGTGAACGTCATCGTAGGGATGGCTGTGGTGCTGGGCAGGGGTGTCGGGCCGGTAGGGGTGGGTGGCTCTGCTTCCGCGGGGGATACTGCCTCCACGGTGGGTGCCGATGTCTCGGCGCTGGATTGCGTGATTTGGGCGATAAGGGTTTGCGCCGCCTGGGTAAGCGCAGCCGGGTCGTTTTGCGTGATCTGGACTACGATGGTCTGCGCCACTTGGGTTAATTCGGCAGCCGCGGGGGTTTGCGTGGAAGTTGGCGCGGGTTCTTTTGCAGCGTTGCTGCCACACGCCGAGAGCAACACGAGCAGGCTTATGGTCAGGATGAGCGATTTGAATTTCATGAGAAAAGCCCTTTTCAGTTAACTATTCATCGTAGCGGCTGAAGTAGTAGCCAATGCCTGCCTCGGTGCGGATGAACTTTGGGGTGCGCGGGTCGGGTTCAATCTTCGAGCGCAGACGTTGCACCAAACCGCGCACCAGCTCCCGGTTGCCTTCCCCGCTGTAGCCCCATACGTGTTCAACAATCGTCTCCGCGGGCACAATCTGCCTAGCGTGAGTCATTAACAAGTATAGCAGGCGAAATTCAAGTTGGGTGAGATGCACCGGTTTTGCCTCGCCAACAATTGCCGAGCGGTTGGCAGGGTCGAGGGTCAGATTACCCTGGGAGAGGGTGGGCAGGCTGAAGAATGGCATACCGGTGTTGCGGCGCAGCAGGGCGCGGATTTGAGCCAACAGAAAGCGCAGGCTGTAGGGTTTGGTAAACACCAGATCGGCGCCCTCTTCGAGCACATCCACGCGCTGATCGTCGGAGAGCATATCGGCCAGCACCACAATCGGAGCAGCCGTATAGCCGCGCATTTGGCGAATGTGTTTGAGAATATCAACCTGCTCGCGCGGAAAGACCAGCATCATCAGGTCGCTGGGCTGGTTGGGCCAGGTCTCAAGGGCTTGTTTGAGATGCCGCGTGGCGCGCACGACAAAACCAGCCTGCTGGAGCAAGGTGGTCAGCACGGCGGCTTCATCGGCATGAGGGGAAAAAAGCAATGCTTGCATAGGCGTCGCCTAAATCGTTTGAAGTTGTATGTAATTGGGTTCTGGCATTAGGGACCCTTGCATCGACCAGGGGCCTGTCCAGGTGATTGTTACGGGGATGAGTTTTCCTGTCAGATCGTCATCGGTTTCGATGAAGACGAGTTTGTTGGTGGGGGTACGTCCCCGCCAGCGACCGCGTACTTTCTCTTCGAAGAGCACTGTCACCGTTTCGCCCTGATAGCGGGCGTTGATCTCGGTGGCGATGCCTGCTTGCAGTTCTTCGAGGGCGCGGAAGCGTTCCCATTTCGCTTCGTCGCTGACATCATCGATCATGCGCCGATCGGCCACGGTGCCAGGGCGCGTGGAGTAACGCGCCAAATGGGCAACATCCATTTTGAGTTCAGCGAGTAGATCATACGTTCGCTGAAACTGTGCGTCGGTCTCGCCGGGGAAGCCGACGATAATATCGGTGGCGATGCTGACATTGGGAATGCGCGCCCGAATCTCGGCGATCAGGTGGCGGTAATCGTCGGCGGTGTAGGCGCGGCGCATATTTGCGAGCACTTCATCGTCGGCGGCCTGAATAGGCACTTCGATATGGGGCATTACTTTGGGCAGTTCGGCCACCGTATCGAGCAGTTCGGTCGTCATCCAGTTGGGGTGTGAAGTCAGGAAGCGGATGCGCTCCAGCCCCTCGACATCATGTACCAGACGCAGTAAAGCCGAGAGATTCGGCCCATCAGGAATATCGGCCCCATAGCGGTCAACGATCTGGCCCAGCAGGGTAATTTCTTTCACGCCCTGAGAGACCATGGAACGCACTTCGGCGACAATATCACCCACTGGACGGCTGCGCTCAATCCCGCGCTTATAAGGAATAATGCAGTAAGTGCAGGCGTGCGAACAGCCCAAAACAATCGGCACAAAGGCCGAGACGAGGTTGCCGCGCTCTTCCATGGGCAGGGATAACTCGCCATCCATGAAGGCGAAGCGGCGTGAGGTAGCCGCATCTTCGTGGGCTTTGCTCTCATCTTGGGTTAGATGCGCGATCAGCGGGCCAGGGTCGGAGGGCGGCGAGAAGACATCCACCATCGGGAAGGTTTTTTGAAGTTTTTCATGCCCCTTCACGCCCACCAGACAGCCCATCAGGTTAATCACAGTATCGGGGCGTTGCTTCTTGACCGGTTTGAGTGAATTCAGGCGTCCGTAGGCTTTATCTTCGGCGCTTTGGCGCACGACACAGGTATTCAATACAATCACGTTTGCATCTTCGGCGCGCGGCACGGGGGTGTAGCCCAGCCCCTCAAGGGCAGCCGCCACGCGGCGCGAATCGGCGACATTCATTTGACATCCAGCAGTCCAAATATGATATTTCATGTCCGGTATTATAGCATTTTTAGCGAATGGCCGTATGGCCTGATTGGTTTTTCGGTTCACTGCTTACTGTTCACTGACCACTGGTATAATTTCACGGCAAGTTCAACCCCCAAAATGGCAACCCTCTCAGGAGTAGCGATGTACGATCCCCAGAAACTTGAACGGCTTAATGAAGAGATCGAACATTGGGAAACGAATAACCTCAATCCAACATTGGCCCGCTTCCCGGAGCGGCAGGAAGAATTCATCACCAATTCTTCCGAGCCGATTGCGCGCCTGTACACCCCGCAAGATGTCGCCGAAGATGATTACGCGGAAAAGCTGGGCTTGCCGGGCGAGTATCCCTACACGCGCGGCGTGCATGCCACCATGCACCGCGGCCGCCTGTGGACGATGCGCATGTTCGCGGGATTTGGCGCCGCCGAAGAGACCAACCGCCGCTTCAAATATCTGCTCGAACAAGGGCAAACCGGGCTTTCGATTGCCTTTGACCTGCCCACGCTGATGGGCTATGATAGCGATGATCCCGAAGCCCTGGGGGAGTTTGGCAAGTGTGGCGTGGCGGTTTCTTCGCTCAAGGATATGGAAGCCTTGCTGGATGGCATCCCGCTCGATAAAGTTTCCACCAGCATGACGATCAACTCGCCCGCGGCAATTGTGTGGGCCATGTATATTGCGGCTGCCGAAAAACAGGGCGTGCGCCCCGACCAGTTGCGCGGCACAATCCAGAATGATATTTTAAAAGAATATATTGCCCAGAAAGAATATATCTTCCCGCCGGAGCCTTCAATGCGTCTGGTGACGGATACGATAGAGTTCGGCACCCGTGAACTACCGCAATGGAACACGATCAGTATTTCGGGCTACCACATCCGTGAGGCGGGTTCAACCGCCGCGCAGGAATTGGCCTTCACGCTCTCGGACGGCATGGAATATGTGCGTTGGGCGTTGGAACGCGGCCTGGATATTGACGAATTTGCCCCGCGGCTTTCGTTCTTCTTCAACGCACACAACGATTTTTTTGAAGAGATCGCTAAATACCGCGCCGCCCGTCGTATTTGGGCTAGGGAGATGCGCCACACTTTCGGGGCCAAGAGTCCGCGCTCGTGGCTGATGCGCTTCCACACCCAAACCGCCGGAGCCTCGCTGACGGCCCAACAGCCGGAGATTAATGTGGTGCGCGTGGCCTTGCAGGCGCTCTCGGCAGTGCTTGGCGGAACGCAATCGCTGCACACCAACAGCCTCGATGAAGCCCTGGCGCTGCCCTCCGAACACGCCGTGACGATTGCCCTGCGCACGCAGCAGATTATCGCCGAAGAATCGGGCGTGACGAACACGATTGATCCCCTGGGCGGTTCCTATTTCCTCGAAGCGCAAACCAACCGCATTGAGGCGCAGGCCTACGACTATTTCCGCCGCATCGAAGACTTGGGCGGCGTGCTGCCCGCCATTGACCGCGGCTTTTTCCAAGGCGAGATTTCGGATGCCGCCTACCGGTATCAGCGCGAGATCGACCAAAATATCCGCCGCATTGTGGGCGTGAATGCCTACGCCGAAGACAAGCGCCTCAGCATCCCTATTTTAGAGATGGATCCGCAAGGCTACGCGCGTCAGGCGGCGCGGCTGGAAAAACTGCGTAAAGAACGCGATAACGCCCGCGTCGGGCAAACTCTCGACCGTTTGCGCCTGGCCTGCCGGGGTACCGAAAATACCATGCCCTATATCCTCGACGCGGTGCGCGCCTACGCCACCCTGGGCGAAATTGTGGGGGTGATGAAGGAAGTCTTCGGCATTTATCAAGAACCTACCTGGATATAAAGATAACCACGAAGACACAAAGGCTCGAAGAAAGAGAAGAGATTTTTTCTTTGTGTCTTTGAGCCTTTGTGGTTAAAAAAACAAAAATCTATGAAGCTTACAAAACCCCTCCCTTTATTAGTACTCTCCTTACTCGCCATCGCTGGAGTCACCTATCTCGGCCCTGCTGAAGCCACCCTGGGTACCAACGTGCGCGTGGTCTATTTGCACGGAGCTTGGGTTTGGACTGCAATGGCGGCTTTTATCGCCGCCGGAGCGGTCGGGTTGTTGGCTTTCATCCTGCGCCGTAAACCGCTGCACCACTGGTCGCGCGCCATCGGACGCACTGGCCTGCTTTTCTGGATCAGCTATCTCCCCATCTCGCTGTGGGCCATGCAGGCCAATTGGAACGGCCTTTTTCTGGCTGAACCGCGCTGGCGCGTGGCGTTGGTCTTCGCGATTGGTGGGCTGCTGTTGCAAATTGGGCTGACGTTGCTTGAAAATCCGATCTGGGCCTCGGGGTTTAACATTGCCTATATCATTGCCCTGTTTAGCGTGCTGCAAACTACTGCCAACGTCATGCACCCTCCAGCCCCGATGCTCGAATCGGATGCCTGGCGTATTCAACTATACTTCTTTGGCCTGACAGTGTTAACGTTATTTGCGGCCTGGCAGGTGGCGCGGATATTTTTTTCAATTGAAGCTAATCGGTTGAAGGTTGAAGGCTAAATGTTGGGGTAATCGCCTGATAACCTACAATTTTCAACTTTCAATCCATGAAATCATCGCTACGCTTCCAAATCATCCTCTTCGCCATCATCCGATTGGTCTTTAACACCATCTATCGCATGGTGTATCCTTTCCTGGCGGTCTTCAGCCGCGGCCTGGGGGTAGACTTAATGACTCTCTCGCTGGCAATGACCAATCGCTCGCTGGTCGGTATGTTGGGCGCGTTCCTGGCGACCATTTCTGACCGTTGGGGGCGCAAAACCGGAATGCTGTTCGGGATCATACTTTTCGTCATCGGGGCGGGCGTGCTGGCAATCTGGCCTTCGTACCCTGGCTTTGTCGTCATGCTTATCCTCACCACGCTTGGCAAATACGGTTTCGACCCTGCCATGCAGGCCTACCTCGGCGACCGCATCCCCTACGAGCGCCGCGGCCTGGCGCTCTCTGCGACCGAATTGGGCTGGTCGTTGAGCTTTTTTATCGGGATTCCCTTAGTCAGCCTGCTGATTGATCGTCAGGGATGGCAGTCGCCTTTTGTCTGGTTGGCTCTGGCAGGGATCAGCGCGGGGGTGGTGTTGGTCTGGCTCATTCCGCATGATCCTGCTCCCGAGGGGAATCCACCGAAACTGCTGAGCAATTTTGGGCAAGTGCTGCGCTCGCCATTGGCGTTAGCGGCTCTCAGTGTGGGCATTTCAGCGACTGTTGCCAACGAAGTCATCAACCTGATCTTCGGCGTGTGGATGGAAGCCTCCTTCGATTTGAAGGTCCTCGCCCTGGGCGGGACGGCTGCCGTGATTGGTGTGGCTGAATTCATCGCCGAGATATTGGTCGGCGCGCTGGCAGATCGCTTCGGCAAGGCGCGCGCCATTGCCATCGGGCTGATCGCCAACAGCATCGCCGCACTGGCTTTTCCCCTGCTCGGCGGGACTTTGCCCGGGGCGCTGATCAGCCTGTTTTTATTTTTCATCACCTTCGAGTTTATGCTCGTCAGCAGCATCCCCATGATGACCGAGATCATGCCCGGCGCGCGCGCCACCCTGATGGCTTTCAACGTCGCCGGGCTTTCTTTGGGCCGCGCCATCGGAGCCTTTATCGCGCCATCTCTCTTTGACTGGGGGATCGCAGCCAGCGCCGGGGCGGCCATTCTCTTTAATTTGCTGGCATTGGGTGCCTTGCGCAAAGTCCGTCGGCAAATTTCGTAGCGTAAAGCCGTAAATATCAGGTGACAGTCACTTGTGAAGTAGTTTTGATTCCGCGTGTATAATGAAACATGCGCGAGACAATCCACCGCGAAGCCACAAAGACTCAAAAAAGGGCACTTTATTGGCTCTTTGGGAACTACCGTGAGAAACCCCTAAATGTGGACATCTACTACGGGGCTTCCCTGAGACCCAATGTATTTCTTGGTGACTTTGTGCCTTTGTGGTGAAATAATTTTCTCAAAAATACAAGATTCATTTTTCGCTCAAAGAGTTGCCGATGACTATCCTATTTGCCACCTCCCGCCATCGTCTGATATTCGCTTCGCTCACCGCGTTGCTTCTGGTTTCGTTGGCCTGCGTATTGCCCTCTGCTTTGCAACCCGCGGTTGCTGACCCCACGGCCACGCTCATCTCCACCCCGACGATCACCCCCACGCCGCAGCCTTTGCCCCCCGCGCTGATCGAAATCGATCCGCCCCCGGGCACGCGCCTGCCCCTGGATGGCGCGCTGACGCTGTATTTCAACCAGCCCATGCAGCGCGTCGCCGTGGAATCTGCCTTGCGCCTGGAACTTGCGCTTGAAGATGGTACGATGCAGCCATTGGCGGTCAAATTCAATTGGCTTGACGACACCGCGCTGCAACTGCTCCCCACAGAACAACTCCCCACCTCGGCAACGGTGAGTCTGTTTATGGCCGCCGCCGCGCAAGCCGCCAATGGATTGACGATGCTCGATGGCGCGCGCGCGGATTATGCCACTTTGCCCCCGCTGGAAGTGGTGCAATTCTTGCCCGAACCCGGCCTGAGCGATATTGATCCGGCCTCGGCGCTGGTAGTGACGTTTAACCAGCCAGTTGTCTCCCTAGGAGCAGACCCGGCCAGCTTGCCCGCCGCGCTGTTAATTGAACCCGCGGTGGTGGGGCATGGCGAATGGGTCAATACCAGCACTTATATTTATTACCCTGATACAGCCCTCTTTGGTGGCGCATATTACGATATTCGGCTGGACCCATCTCTTCAGAGCAATGCCGGCGCGCGGCTGGCCTCTGAGAGCCAGTGGAGTTTCATCACCTCATCGCCCGAATTACTTTCGGCAAAACCTGCCGACGGCGCGGGTAGCATCCCCCTCGATCAACCCATCACTCTGACCTTTAACCAGTCCATGGAACCAGCCAGCGTGGAGGGGAATTTCACGCTCTTTGACGCGGCCAATAATTTCGTCACCGGCACATTTGAGTGGGAAGAAAATAACACGGTGATGGTCTTTACCCCCGCCGCGCCGCTGGCGCGCAGCTCGCAATATCTCATCCATTTGCCGTTTGGCGCGCAGGCGTTGGGCGGCACGCCGCTGGGCGAGACCTATGAATTGGTTTTTCGCACCATTCCTGGCCTGATGGTCATTTCGACCGACCCCTATCAGGACGGCGAATCGCGCCCCTATCGCGGGGTGAGCCTCTTTTTCAGCGGCCCGCTACTCGATAACGATGATCTGCTCGATTATATCCGTATCACTCCAGCGGTAGAGAACGCCAGCTATTGGTGGAATTACGACAGCAATGCGCTCAATATCCACGCCGATTTCCAACCGCTGACCGAGTATCAAATCACCCTGGATGCCAATCTTCCTGATCCCTGGGGCAGCACGCTGGGTTTTGATTATCCCTACACCTTCACGACCAGCGCCCTCGAACCTATGCTGCGCTTTGGGCATTATGATGATACGCTGTTTCTGACCCCCCGCGAAACCAGCCTGGTCGCCCAAGCTGCTAATCTCAGCAGTGTCGATACCGAATTGGGCGCGTTGCCTTTCTCGGATTTTCTCACCTTTTTACAACCCGGAAATTACGATTATTTTGACAACTACCTGCCGCCCAGCGTCCAGAGTTGGGGGCAGGCGCTCGATTTACCCGGCGACCGCATCTACGCCGCGCAACTGAGCCTCACGCCCGATGGCAGCGGCCTTGACCCCGGCCTGTACTTCATGCGCCTGGATGCTCCCGATGTGGACTATCCGCCGGGGCCGTATATTCTTGTCTCCAGTAATCTGAATCTAACCCTTAAACTCAGTTCCAGGCAGGCGCTCGTTTGGGCGGTGGATTTGCGCGCCAATACCCCCGCGGCCGGACTTGCGGTGAGCCTGTACGACCCGAACGGCAACCAGCTTTCCAGCGGTGTCACCGATGCCAACGGCATCGCCACCTTCGACATCCCGCCGCAGGAAGATATGTACGCCAATTTCTATGTCCTCACCGGCCAGCCCGGCGACGAGCTTTTTGGCCTGACGGTTTCGCGTTGGACTCAAGGTATTGATGCCTACGAGTTCGGCCTGAACAGCGATTTTAGTGGCGACGAAGTGGAAACCTACCTCTACACCGATCGCCCTATCTACCGCCCCGGGCAGACGGTCTCCTTCCGGGCGGTGGCGCGCACAGCCTATAATGGCCGCTACACTCCGGCGAATCTGCAAAGCCTGCCGATCAGTTTCCATGATAGCGATGGCAACACGCTTGTTGAAACCGAATACCCGCTCTCGGTCTTTGGCACGGCGCACGGCGAATACACGCTGCCCGAAAATGCGCCGCCCGGCGCGTACCGTCTCGCCACGCCTTACGATACGTTGTGGTTCGATGTGGCCGAATATCGCAAACCGGAGATTAATTTGCAAGTTGGCCTGCCCACAACGGGCGAAAATTTGCTCGACGAGCAAACCGTAGCCGCTCAGGTGGATGCGCGCTACTATTTCGACGCTCCCGCCGGAAATATTCCTCTTTCGTGGGATCTCTACGCCGCTCCGGCATATTTTTATATCCCCGGCGGTTATCGCGTTGGGCCGGATAGTTATGGCTGGTTGTATCCCTCGTGGATGGGCAGCGCCTACGGTACATTTGGCGCTCAGATTGATTATGGAACGGCTCAAACGGATACGGAGGGGATTCTGAATCTCGAACTTGAGCTTCCACCCGCGGAGCGCACGCAAACCTACACCCTCGAAGTGACCCTCACCGACGAGAGCGGCTTCCCCATCAGCGCTCGCCACGAATGGAGCGTACATCCCGCCGAAACCTATATCGGCGTGCGCCCCGATACCTGGGTGGGCCGCGCGGGCATGGAGATGGGCTTCGACATCCTCACCGTGAATTGGGAGAAGCAGCCTGCCCCGGATGTGGCCCTCAGCGCGGCTTTCCGCAAAGTCACCTGGGAGCGTCAGGATAGTAGCGATCCTAATATGCCGCCGGAATTGGTTCCGGTGTACGAAAATATCGCCAGCGCCGAATTGCGCACCGGAGCCGATGGCGCCGCGCGCCTGGCCTTTACGCCCCCCGAGGCAGGAACCTATCAACTCGAAGTCACCAGCCCCGAGGGCGCGCTGACGCAAACCCTCATCTGGGTGGGCGGCGCGGGTCGGGCGATCTGGCCCAATCTCCCCAATCAGATCATGCGCCTTTCCGCCGATGCCGAGAGCTACCAGCCCGGCGACACGGCGCGCATCTTTATCCCCAATCCGCTCGGCGCGGGGACGCAAGCCCTCGTCACTGTGGAGCGCGGCGCCATTAGCGAGCATTTCACGCTCGCCATCAATGAGAACGGCCACACGCTGGAACTGCCCCTGAACGAAGACGACGCCCCCAACGTGTATATCGCCGTTACGCTGATTGGCCCCAATGAAGCCGGGCGCATGGATTTCCGTCAGGCGTATCTCAATTTGCCGGTTTCACCGCAAGCAATGGAACTCAATATCGAGATTTTAGCCGTCTCCGAGGGGCGCGACGTCACCTGTGAGAGTGGCGCCAACTGCCCCGAACATCTCACCCCGCGCAGCGAAATCAGCGTGG
Source organism: Chloroflexota bacterium (assembly GCA_018648225.1). Lineage (NCBI taxonomy): Bacteria > Bacillati > Chloroflexota > Chloroflexota bacterium. The sequence goes on along the minus strand of JABGRQ010000090.1, from coordinate 5,804 downwards.
AGGTGCGCGTCACCGATGTTGCGGGCAACCCTGTGCTGGGTGAGTTCTCGCTGGCCCTCGCCGATCTGGCCGCGCTGGCCCTCGCCGATCCCAACTCGCTGGAGATTATGCAATTTTTCTATGATGAGCAACCCTTGGGCGTGCGCACCAGCCTGGGTCTTACCATGCATGCCCAGCGCGAAATGTACATCCCCGGCGGCATGGGCGGTGGTGGCGGCGATATTATGTCGCCATTCGTGCGCGAAGATTTCCCCGATACCGCCTACTGGAACGCCGAAATCGTCACCGACAACGACGGGCGCGCTACGGCTACTTTCATTTTGCCCGACAGTCTGACCACCTGGCATCTCGATGTGCGCGGCCTGACGATGGATACCCGCGTCGGGCAGGCCGAGTCGCATGTTGTCACCAGCCGCGAATTGCTTGTGCGACCGGTGACGCCGCGCTTCTTTGTGGTAGGCGATCACAGCCAAATTTCCGCCATCGTCCACAACAACAGCGCCACTGATCTGCGCGTCGATGTGGCTTTGCAGGCCTCCGGCTTCAGTCTCGATGATCCTGCTCTCGAATTGCAGCGCGTGGAGGTGCCCGCGGGTGAGCGCGCCGAACTCCATTGGTGGGGAACCGTGCAGGCTGCCGAGTCTGTGGCGATGATATTCTCGGCGACGGGCGAAAATTTACAAGGGGAAGTGTTGTATCAGGATATGACGCGGCCCGTGTGGGGGGATTTGCCCGTAGTGCGCTATCTGGCCCCGCAGCGTTTCGGCACCGCCGGAACATTGGACGTTGCCGGTCAACGCCTGGAGTTGGTCAGTCTGCCCCAGAGCTTTGACCCCGCCTCGGGGGAATTGGCCCTCACCCTCTCCCCGTCCCTGGCCGCCGCCATGACCGCCGGGCTGGAAGTCCTTGAACATTATCCCTACGAATGCACTGAGCAAACCGTCTCGCGCTTTTTGCCCAATCTCGAAACCTACCGCGCCATTCAGAGCCTCGGCCTGGATGCCCCCGAGCTGGCTGCGCGTCTCGACCGCACCCTGGATTTTGGCCTGGCGCGCCTGATGAGCACCCAAAACAGCGATGGCGGCTGGGGCTGGTGGCCTGTCTTTCGGCCTGCGTGGGATGAAATTGTCGAGAGCGACCCTTATATTACCGCCTATGTGTTGTTTGCCCTCAGCCGCGCCAGCGATGCGGGTGTTTTCGTCAATAAATATGATTTTGTAGAGGCTGAAGAATATCTCTGGGCTACGCTGCCCACCGTCGAGATGACCAGCCAGCCCTGGATGCTGGATCGTATGGTCTTTCAGGCTTTCGCCCTGACACACGCGCGCCGCTATTCTCAAGCGGAGGGCGGCTCATTGGCTGGCCTTCTCGATAGTTTATATGCCGTCAGCGAACAACTCAGCCCGTGGGCGCAAGCGCTGCTGGCGCAGAGTTACGCAGTGTATTACGAACGCAGCGGCGGCAGTCAGGAGCAAATATTGCTCTCCAATTTGCAAACTAACGCCGCCGTGCGCACGGCTGCAGGAATCGATTGGGAAGGGGGTAGCGCACGCCAAAATATGGAAACTGCGGCCTTCAACACTGCCGTGGTGGTCTATGCCCTGGCGCAGCAAGACCCGGCCTCGGCGAGCCTGCCCGAAGCCGTGCGCTGGTTGATGGCGCACCGTGACGTGAATGGCGGTTGGTCTTCAACCTACGAAACTGCCTGGTCGTTGATGGCGCTCACCGAGTTCATGCGCGGTACTGGTGAATTGGCGGGCGATTTTGCTTATAGCGCTGATCTCAACGGCGGCATTCTGGCCGAGGGGCAGGCGGGCGGCGACACGCGTCTCACCGATGTCACCGCCGAAGTGCCGGTTGCCCAGCTTTTTGCCGACTATCCCAACGCCCTCACCATCACGCGTGACGATGGGCCGGGACGCCTGTATTACACTGCCTATCTCAATGTGTTGCGCCCCGTGGAAGATGTGGAATCGCTCTCGGCTGGCGTCAACATTGAGCGCGCCTATTACAATATCGAAAACCCGACGTCCCCCGTCGCGTCAGCCGCCGTCGGTGATACGGTCGAAGTGCATTTGACCCTGACGCTCGAAAACGAAGCCTACTACCTTGCTGTAGAAGATTATATTCCCGCTGGGGCGGAGGTGCTCAACACCAGCCTGAAAACCAGCCAGCAGGGTATCGCCGAGTATAATACCGTTGATCCTTTCGGGGATGGCTGGGGTTGGTGGTTTTTCAACGAGCCGCAAATTTTTGATGACCACATCGCCTGGACGGTGAATTACCTGCCCGCGGGAACCTATGAACTGACCTATTTGTTGACGATTAGCCAGCCCGGCGAATATCGCGTGATCCCTGCCCGCACCTGGGAGTTCTACTTCCCCGAGGTGCAGGGTAATAGCGCCGGAGCGGTGTTTACAATTGAAGAGAATTAACGCAATCCCCTAAAGAGCACAGGTGGCGCAATGAAGCAAAGACGTAGAGATTTTTATCCTTGCACCCTTGTATCTTTGCGTTGAAAACGCGTGGAAGGAGCATATTATGAAAAAATGGATATTTATCATCATTGCGTTGCTCTTAACTCTGAGCGCCTGCAATATGCCCGCGCCAACGCCGACCATCGAACAATCGGCCGGGGCGATTCATACCGTGGCGGCGCAAACGGTTGAAGCGCAGATGACCCAGGTTGCCAATCAACCACAGGCGAATCCAACTCAGGGCGAGCAAGCTGCAGCGCCCACCATGCCCCCGCCCACGGCAACCATCGCGATTCCAACCAATACTCCGGTGCCGCCGACCAATGCTCCCCCGCCAACGGCTACGCCGATTCCGTGTGATTTTCTTACCTTTGGCGATCCGATTGATGTGACCATCCCTGATGGCACGGATATCGCGGCTGGGGCAGCTTATACGAAAACTTGGCGCTTGAAAAATGGCGGCTCTTGCACTTGGACTTCGGGCTACCATCTGATATTTATCTCTGGCGATAATATGGGCGCACCCGCCGAAGTTGCTATTACAGCGGGAACGGTGTCTCCCGGTCAAACTGTGGATGTATCTGTCAATTTGGTCGCTCCCCTGGACCCAGGCGTGTACCGCGGCTATTTCAAACTGCGCAACCCTGGTGGGTTGATCTTCGGCTGGGGGCCGCAGTCGAAATCTTTTTGGGCCGAAATTGAAGTACCCACAATACACGGCGTCATGCTCGATTTTCTGGCCAAAGCCTCGGGCGCCGAATGGGGCACTGGAACAGAGCCGATTAACTTCGATACCGTTGGCGATACCGACATCAATTACGGTGGCCCGGATACCGATGCCAACGGCTTTGCAATGATTAAGGATGCCCAAAAACTCGAAGACGGCAAGCTCACCGGCAAGATACTCGAAACGCATCCCAAATGGGTCAATAACAGTTATATCATCGGGCGCTACGAACCCTATACTGTGGGCGCGGGCGATTATATCCAGGCCAAAATAGGCTTTATCGCCATGCCAGATGGTTCTTGTGGCGCGGGGAATGCTATTTTCCGTATCTATTATGCCAAGCAGGGTGAAACCACCTACCATCAACTTGGCACGTGGACAGAAACCTGCGATAGTACGATGCGGAAGATCAAAGTTGAACTGGATTCCCTCGTCGGGCAGACGGTGCGCTTCTATCTGGTGGTGCTTTCCAATGGCGATTCAGGCCAGGATTGGGCTGTGTGGGATTCGCTGGGCGTGATGCGCTGATTGGCTATCTGCCAAAAGTAAGGTAGAATCAATCAAGTTATTCTTGTGATTGTCTAAAAATAACTTCCCGAAAAATGGGTTCAATCTGTGCAAATTGCTGCTCATTTCCCCAAATCATACTCAGATTGAACCCATTTAGCCAAGAATATATTTCTGGATGTTCACTTAATATTCTTGTAAGTACGGTTCTAAAAAAAATAAGTCTTCAAAGGTTCGTGGAGTAAGTAATTTATGGCTAAAGACGAATCGCCCCAAGATATTATCTCGGCCTATCGCAAGAAGCAACAACGGGCCAATCGCACCCCGACATTGATTTTTGTTGCCGCGGGTTTATTGTTGGTCGTCGGCGCGGGTTTGTTGATTTTCTGGTTAACTGGGGCAGGGATGCCCGAGATTAGCCTGGCGGGCTTGTTCGCTTCAAAGACGCCCACCCCCTCGGTCACGCCGACCCCCACCGAGGTCCCGCCGACCGCTACCCCAACCGAAACTCCCACCGTGGAACCTCCCACGAATACGCCTGAACCCAGCCTCACGCCGACGCGCTCCGGCGCGGTGATCTACGTGGTGGAAGATGGAGATACGCTCTATGGCATCGCCGAGAAATTTGAAATGGATTATCTGGTGCTGGTGGAGGCTAACCGCGAACGCCTGGGGCTTGATCCGGCGAATCCGATTATCAAAGTGGGCGATGAATTACTTATCCCGCCGCCCGGCACCGAATTGCCCACCCCTACCCCGTTGCCCGATTATTTACCGCCAGGATCACGCGTGGAGTATACCGTTCAGCCGGGTGATAATTTGGGCCTGATCGCCGAGAAGTTCAATAGCACGGTGGATGATATTATCGAGCGCAACGACGAACTGGCAGAAAACCCCAACGATTTGTATGTGGGGCAGGTGTTGGTGGTGCGGGTCAATCTGGTGACTCCGGCGCCCACGGCTGCAGAAGGTGAGGACACCACACCCGAGGTCACGCCGGGCAGTGTTTCCACGCTGACACCCACGCCGTAAGACGAACCCCGTTTGCCTTTGGAAAAGAATAGGAGTGAGGATATGCCCTGTGCTATCCTCACTTTTTTTTTATAGAAAACCGCGCCCGCGGTAAAATCAACCCTGGGGTTGGTCAGTGTCTACCGCACATTGGAGAAGCTCGAAGCGCTGGGGTTGATCCGGCGCGTGACCCAAGAGAGCGGGTATCAGATTCGCGATCACTGGCTGCAACTTTTTGGCATATGCGATCAGTGCAGACAACTATAAAAATAATCCCCCGGTGAGCATAGCTCACCGGGGGATTATTTTTATAGTTCAAAACTTTCGCCGGGCTGTAAAACGTGCGCTTTGGCATCCGTTTCTTTCTCCACGCGGGCAGCCCAGGCCGCCGCGTCTTGCTCGATCAGCGGCCAGGTATTGTAATGCGCAGGGATGACGTGCTTGGGGTTGAGCAGCTTCACGGCGCGCAGGGCATCATCTGGCCCCATCGTAAAATTATCGCCAATCGGCAGCACCGCCAGATCAATGCCTTCTTCGCCGATCAATTTCATACTGGCGAATAACCCCGTGTCGCAGGCCAAATAAACCTTCTGACCTTCATGGGTGGTCAGTAGCAGCCCCGCCGGATTGCCGCCATACGAGCCGTCGGGCAGCCCGGAGCCGTGCAAGGCGTGGGTGAGTTTCAGGTAGCCAAAGGGATGTTTGAAGCCGCCGCCGATATGCTGGGGGTGCAGTTTCTCAAGCCCTTGCGAACCAAGCCAGTTGATGATCTCGAAGTTGGCAATCGTTAGCGCGCCGGTGCGTTGGCCAATCGCTACCGCGTCGGCAATATGATCGCCGTGCCCGTGGCTGACGATGATAAAATCAGCTTCGACAGCCTCGGCGGTGGTGCTGGCCGCGGGGTTCCCGGTAAAAAAGGGGTCAATGACTATTTTATGACCATTGGTTTCCAGACCCATTGTGCCGTGTCCATACCAGATATATTTTAAACTCATCGCTATTGCTCCTTTATATGTAGACTCCGGAAATATCTTTTACCATAGTGTCATTGCGAACCCCGAAGGGGTGAAGCAATCTACCCT